>JAPZAV010000031.1 GCA_027460465.1 Candidatus Methanoperedens sp.
CTTCCGACGCAGAGAAAGCTTGATCCAGGCGATCTGGTGATGATAGATCTGCATCCCATAGTCAATGGCTACAGTGCAGATATGTGCCGCACTTTATGCGTCGGGAAACCTGCAAAAGACAAACAGGACATGTATGATCTGTATCTTAAGGCGCAGCAGACCACGATCGCGAAGGTCAAGGCAGGTGCAGGGGTAGCTGAGCTTGAGGAGACCCTGCACGGGATACTGAAGGATGCAGGGCATGAAGAGCACATCTTCGGACCTCCGATCCACGGCGTAGGGATCGAGTTCGAGGAGGCGCCGCTGCCGCCCGGACATGCCTTCTTCCATGGAGAGAAAGAGCCTTCGCCCCTTGAGGCAAATACCGTGATCTCAGTGGGCAACTGCGGGCTTTATCCTGGTAAATTTGGAGTGCGTGTGGAGGACACCGTGGTTGTGGAAGAGAAAGCACCAAGAGTCCTTACAGGATATCCGCGGAGACTTTGATCATGAGTTGTGAGAATATATGGCGATCCTGGACAGCATCGGGATAATAGACCTCTTGTGGATATTCATACTGATATCCATATTCATCCCTCTTGTGCAGAAGAGGATGCTGCTTTCAAGACGCCAGAGGATGATGCGGACAATAGAGGCACAGCGCAGCAGCCGCGTCATAAGCATGATACACAGGCAGGAGGTCATGAGTTTTTTCGGCTTTCCCATAGCGCGATATATTGATATCGAGGATTCTGAAGCCGTGCTCCGCGCCATAAGAATGACGCCGCCTGAGATGCCCATAGATCTTGTGCTGCATACTCCCGGAGGTCTTGTGCTTGCTGCTGAGCAGATCGCCTGCGCCCTGAAGCGCCACAGGGGAAAGGTAACTGTGTTCATACCTCACTATGCCATGTCAGGTGGTTCGCTCATAGCCATGGCTGCAGATGAGATCGTCATGGATCCGAATGCTGTCCTCGGTCCCGTAGACCCGCAGTTAGGAGGGGTACAGGGTTATTATCCCGCTACCTCGATCCTGAAAGCACTGGAGCAGCCAAATCCAAACAGGGATGACTCGACCCTGATCCTTGGAGATATTGCAAGAAAGGCGATCGACCAGGTATATCAGACGGTGTACTCACTCCTGCTTGAGCATAATACTCCAGAAAAAGCAAGAGAGCTTGCAAAGATGCTGAGCGAGGGAAGGTGGACGCATGATTATCCCATTGATTACGAACAGGCAAAGGAAATGGGGCTGCCTGTGAACGACATGATGCTCAAGGAAGTATATGAATTGATGAATCTGTATCCTCAGTCAGGCATGCGCCGACCCTCGGTTGAGTTCATCCCCACACCGTACACGCCATCTGCCCCTCCGGGAAAGGGGAAATAAGGTCAGAGCAATCGTAACATATTTACCCTGCCTTTACCTTTTAGGCGTAAATGAAAGCGGTACTCGGTCTTGAGGATGGAACTTTTGTCACTGGAGAAGGGCTTGGAGTGGAAGGTGAAGTTCTGGGAGAACTTGTTTTCACTACACAGTACACAGGCTATGAGGAAGCGCTCACAGATCCGTCCTATAAAGGTCAGATCCTGATGTTCACCTACCCTCTCATCGGGAATTACGGCGTAAGCGGCGAGACATTCCAGTCAGACCGGATGCAGGCTGAGGGTCTGGTGGTGAGGGAGGCATGCGACCATCCTTCGCATCACAGATCAACCCGTTCGATCTACGAATTCCTGAAGGACGAGGGCAAATCAGGCATCATGGGTATCGATACGCGCATGCTCACAATAAAAACAAGGGAGCACGGCACTATGAAAGCAGCGATCATCGTCGGGGATGATGACGGAGAGAAGGCTGTCAGGCTTGCAAGGGAGCAACCTGATATAGGAAGTCTTGATCTTGTGAGCAAAGTGACGTGTGAAAAGCCGTATCTTGTAAAGGGCGAAAGCTCAGGCGGTAATGTAGTTCTCATGGATTTCGGCGCAAAGAGAAACATCATCAAGAGCCTGAACAGAAGAGGCATCAATGTGGCGGTCGTACCTGCCACCGCGCGCAGCAGTGATATTCTGAAATATGAACCAGATGCACTCCTGTTATCCAACGGTCCTGGAGATCCTCAGCAGGCAGTGAGCGGGATCTCGGCAGTGAAAGAACTGGCAGGAGAGCTTCCGATTTTCGGTATCTGCCTCGGTCACCAGATCATCTCCCTCGCTCTGGGGGCAAAGACATATAAGATGAAATTCGGGCACAGAGGTGCAAACCAGCCTGTGAAAGATCTCAAAAGAAGAATTGTGCATATCACATCACAGAACCATGGCTATGCTGTGGATGAGGAAAGCATTGATAAGAAAGAGGTATCCATCACGCAGAAGAACGCAAATGACGGCACTGTGGAAGGACTTGAGCACATAGGTCTGGACATAATATCAGTGCAGTATCACCCTGAAGCGCATCCGGGTCCCCTTGACACAGAGAAGATGTTTTTTGATATGATCGCTGAAAAAGTGAAAACGATGAAGGTTGTGGCGAAATAGAATACTATGATTACAGCTCCAGGAGGCGCGAAATTCTTGATATAGGGCAGCTTTTTGAAGGATTCGCAAGATTTTATGCTGAAGGTGTAACAGGGCTGCGCTATGCCGCTTACATAGAGGTGGTGGGAGGAGCGCGTAAATCCCGGCTGATAC
>JAPZAV010000032.1 GCA_027460465.1 Candidatus Methanoperedens sp.
CTCGAGGAAGTGGTGATGGTGCTCCACTCTCTATACAGGCTCAAGACCAGAATAGATCTAAAAGGTCTGTATACCACATCACGCCTCGTGAGCAGGCTGAGCGGCATACCTGTTGCTCCAAATAAAGCCATAGTTGGCGGCAATGCATTCACGCACGAGGCGGGGATCCATGTTCACGGACTTCTTGCAAATACCTCAACATACGAACCCATCACACCTGAGCTTGTGGGGAGAGAGAGAAGGATCGTTCTGGGCAAGCACGCAGGAAGGAGCTCTGTTGTACTTGCGCTGAAGGAAATGGGGATTTCTGCAAGCGAAAAGCAGATAGACGATATCGTGGCAAGAATGAAAGAGATAGGTGATAAAGGAAAGCGCGTCACAGACGCAGACCTGCAGACCATTGCAGAGACGGTCATTGGAATATACCAGGAGGCAAAGGTGAAACTCGAAGAGCTCACAGTGGTAGCTGGTAATACGGTGATGCCCACTGCCTCAATACGCCTGAAAGTCAATGGAAACCATGTGGTGGAGGCAGGCGTGGGG
Organism: Candidatus Methanoperedens sp.; assembly: GCA_027460465.1. Lineage (GTDB taxonomy): Archaea > Halobacteriota > Methanosarcinia > Methanosarcinales > Methanoperedenaceae > Methanoperedens. The sequence continues at coordinate 544 of JAPZAV010000032.1, forward strand.
ACAGGACCTGTGGATGCAGCGATCAATGCATTGAGAAAAGCGGTATCCGGGGTTGCTGACGTCCAGCTTGATGAGTACCATGTGGATGCCATTACAGGCGGAACAGATGCCCTTGTAGAGGTCTGGGTAAAACTCAGCAAAGGCGGGAGAACGATAACAGCCCGCGGCGCACGCACAGATATCATCATGGCATCAGTCGAAGCCGTGCTTGAGGGCATAAACAGGCTGATTCAGCAGGAAAAGAACAGGAGTCCTTAGAAATATTTATAAAATATCAATCTGTGATAGCAGGTGAATAAAATGACAAAACCAAAGATGTCAGGCGCAAAAGCGATCATAGAATCTCTTTACAGGGAGAAAGTCGAAGTGATATTCGGCTATCCAGGTGGAGCTGTGCTCCCGCTCTATGATGAGCTATACGATTCGGATATAAGGCACATCCTTGTGAGGCACGAGCAGGCTGCAGCGCATGCTGCAGACGGTTACTCAAGAGCCACGGGGAAAGCAGGTGTATGTCTTGCAACCTCAGGTCCTGGAGCCACCAACCTTGTCACAGGCATTGCCACTGCCTACATGGACTCGGTGCCTGTAATCGCGATCACAGGACAGGTCCCGCGCTCTCTTATCGGCTATGACGCGTTCCAGGAAGCAAATATCACTGGCATTACTTTACCCATCACGAAACATAACTACCTTGTGCAGGATTCAAAGGACATACCAGTAATAATCAAAGAGGCTTTCTATATTGCGCAGACCGGGCGCCCTGGACCGGTGCTGATCGATGTGCCAAAGGATACCCAGAGCGAGATCATGGAATTTGAGTACCCTGCTGAAATAAAAATGCGGGGATACAAACCAACGTATACCGGAAATGAACAGCAGGTGAAAAAGGCAGCCTCCCTTATACTGAAGGCAGAAAAGCCTGTCCTCTATGTTGGAGGAGGTATTATTATTTCAAATGCCACAGAGGAGCTTCGCTCGCTTGCGGAAAGCATAATGGCGCCTGTCACCACAACCCTCATGGGCATGGGAGCATTCCCATCAGGTCACCCTCTCTCGCTTGGAATGCTCGGGATGCACGGGACAAGGTATGCCAACTACGCTGTCCAGGAATCTGATCTTATCATTGCAATAGGTGTGCGCTTCGACGACAGGGTCACGGGCAAGATCTCAGCTTTTGCCCCGAACGCCAGGATCATTCACCTTGATATCGACCCGGCAGAGATCGGGAAGAATGTTCGCGTTGATTTACCTATTGTCGGGGACGCAAAGAACATTCTGAAGACTCTTCTCAAATACGTCAGACAGGAACAGGTGAGAACTGAGGCATGGACCAGGAAGATCGAGGCATGGAAAAAAGAATATCCTCTGACCTATAAGAAAGATAATCTCCTCAGACCTCAATTCGTGGTCGAGCAGATAAGCGAGACATGTCCTGATGCGATAATAGTCACGGAGGTAGGGCAGAACCAGATGTGGGCAGCGCAGTACTTCAATTATAAGAACCCGCGCACCTTCATATCAAGTGGAGGTCTTGGCACCATGGGCTACGGATTCCCTGCGTCCATGGGCGCAAAGGTGGGAAGGCCAGAATCCACGGTCATAGACATTGCAGGAGATGGTTCTTTCCAGATGAACTCGCAGGAGCTTGCAACAGTGGTCCAGAACGACATCCCTGTCATCGTTGCTATATTGAACAACGGTTTCCTGGGAATGGTGAGGCAGTGGCAGGAGCTTTTCTTTAATAAGCGCTTTTCAGCCACATGCCTTGAAGGGAGCGTGGATTTCGTGAAGCTTGCAGAAGCATATGGTGCTCTGGGACTTCGAGTCACAAAGAAGAGCGATGTGAAGGACGCCATTATGGAAGCTGTGAAATCTGAAAGACCGACCATCATTGATTTCGTTGTGGAGAAGCAGGAGAACGTTTCACCAATGGTGCCTGCCGGTGCGGCTATCAACGAAATACTTGATCTGGAGTGAGCGATATGAAACATACACTTGCTATACTCGTGGAAAACAAACCCGGTGTCCTGACAAGGGTTGCTGGTCTTTTCTCAAGGCGCGGGTTCAATATCGAGAGCCTTGCTGTGGGCGTCACCGAGAACCCGGATACTTCCCGCATGACCATAGTTGTAAGTGGGGATGATCATATCCTGGAGCAGGTGATGAAACAGCTCAACAAGCTGATCGATGTGATCAGGGTGAGCGATATCCCGGGAGATGAATCTGTGAACCGGGAACTTGCGCTCATAAAGGTTGGCGTTGACTCCACCACGCGAGCTGAAGTGATGCAGATAGTGGATGTGTTCAGGGCAAAGATAGTTGACGTTGGCATAAAATCTGTGGTTGTCGAGATCACGGGTGATGAGAGCAAGATAAATGCGATGGAGCAGTTACTGCGCCAGTTCGGGATAAGAGAGATGGTCAGGACAGGCAAGGTAGCGATGAACCGCGGTGCAAAGACAGTCCAGACAGAGAAGCACTGAATCTTATTATTTTCTTTTTTTCCTCTTGATCAGGCATTTCCACCCGCTGCCGATCAGATCTTCCCTGCCAGCCATATTCAGTCCCTCATATACAAGCCTGTAATTCCCTGGATCTTTGTACTGCATCAGTGCCCGCTGTATGCGCTTTTCCCGCCCTTTTGCAGCATGCACCTCTTTCATCGTGAAAGGATCTATACCAGTGTAGTACATACATGTCGAGGCTGTCATCGGTGTTGGTGTGAAGTCCTGCACCTGCTCCGTGTATAGATTATTATCGCGTATGTACTCAGCAAGCTCTATCATGTCCTTTATCGTGCATCCCGGATGTCCTGACATGAAATATGGAAGAAGGTACTGCTCTTTTCCTGCTTTTTTATTCACAGCCGCAAATCTTTTCCTGAAACTCTCAAACACTTCCTTTGCAGGCTTGTGCATGATCTCAGTGACGCTCCCTGTCACATGTTCGGGTGCGACCTTGAGATGACCGCTTATATGGTGTTCGCATAGCAGGGAGAGGTAATCAGATGAGTCAGCCTGCACAAGGTCGTAGCGTATGCCCGAGCCTATGAACACCTTTTTCACACCCGGGATCTCGAGCAGGCGGCTCAGGAGTTCGATCTGCCTCTGATGCGAGGCATCAAGGTTGGCACACATGGTGCAGATCTTATCTGCACATGCTCCCCCTGTATTCCAGCGGCTGCAGTGCATGGAATACATGTTTGCTGTGGGTCCGCCCACATCCTGCACGATGCCCCTGAAATCAGCCATCTTCGTCATCCTTTTCACCTCCCGCACAATGGATTCCATGCTTCTGCTCTGAACAATCCTGCCCTGGTGGTGCGTCAGTGCGCAGAAAGAGCATGCTGCAAAGCAGCCCCGGTGACTCACTACCGAGAACCTGACAGGAGCGAGAGCAGGTATGGCCTGCCTGTAAGAAGGATGCTGCATCCGGGAATAAGGAAGTTCATACACTCGATCAAGTTCCGCCGTGCGTAAAGGCATGGCAGGTTCATTCTGGATGACCACGGTTTTTGGATGGATTTGCGCCAATGGTCTTCCCCTGATGGGGTCCTGCTCCTGATAGTGGAGCATGAATGCTTCTGCGTAGATTCTCTTATCCTGCGAGACCTCAATAAAACCAGGCAGCTCGACGTATCCCTCGTGATCCATCGAGCGCCATTTGCTTATCTCCATCCTGATCACTGTGCCGGGGATAGAGGTGAGGTCTTTTATATCCCTGCCTTTTGCGAGCTGCAAGGCGATCTCGACCACCTGCCTCTCTCCCATCCCGAACACGATCATATCAGCAGGTGCGTCCGCAAGTATGGAGTGCCGCACCGAGTCAGACCAGTAATCGTAATGTGCAAACCGCCTCAGGCTTGCCTCGATCCCTCCGAGCACGATGGGAGTATCAGGGAAGATGGAATGAAGCTTATCCGCATAGACAATGGCGGCACGGTCAGGTCTGTGCTGAACCCTGCCCTGTGAATAAACATCGTCGCTGCGCCTTTTCAGGTTCGCAGTATAATTATTCACCATGGAATCCACATTGCCAGATGTAACACCGAAGAAAAGTCCGGGTTTTCCAAGCTTCTTGAACTCCTTATCATTCTTCCATTCAGGCTGAGCTATTATGCCCACGGTATATCCTGCATCCCACAGAACCCTGCCGATCACTGCAGCGCCAAACGAAGGATGATCAATGTAGGCATCGCCTGTTACAAGTATTACATCGAATTCTCGGATCCCCAGTGCCTCTTTTTCTTTGAGGGACATGGGGAGAAAACGGGGTTGATTTTTCATCTTGATTTTCAAATCCATCGAAACAGTCTCTGTATCAGCAGTCATGCTTTTTGCATTCTTGCAGCAGTTCCTCAAAAGTATATCGCTCAGGCATTATCTTGACCTCGATCCCGTATCCGGATAATGTCCGTGATGTGGGCTTTCCTATGGCAGCGACCGTCTTCTCGTTCAGCATCCTGATAATCTCATCTTTCACTCCCATCTCATCTGCAAGAGTAATGAAATTTCTCACCATCATCGAGCTTGTGAACGCAAAGATATCTATCTCCCCTGCAAGCGCTTTCTGGATGAGCCTTGCGTGCCTCTCATCCCTTGGACGTATAATCTCATACACCTGGGTTTCATGCACCACCGCGCCTTTTTCAGCAAGTCCTTTCACAAGTTCAGGCGCACCGTGACTGCTGCGTGCTATCTCTATGACCGCGCCCTCGATCCCTGAAAGCTTTTCCACCAGTCCCTCGGAGCTGTAGGATTCGGGTACTATGCCAACACTGATGCCGTTTTTCAGGAGCGCCTTTTCTGTCTTCGGGCCGATAGCCACGACCTCGAGCTTATTGAGCTGGTCTATGAAATCATCCGGGGAATTAAGCTTCAAAAGTGTGAACTCCACACCGTTCGCGCTCGTGAATATCACATAATCCACAGCTCCGTCCATCACCCGCTCTATAAATCCCTTGAAATTGGCATCAGTCTTATCAACCAGATCTATCATTGGAGCAGTGATTGTGTTGAACCCCATGGATTTTGCAAGCTTGACCGACTCTGAAAGATAGGTGGCAGGTCTCATTATGGCTATTGCTTTCATTGTTATCATTCAATTCTTACACAGTTCCCTGTGAAGCTTCACAACATCGCCTATGACCGTTATCGCAGGAGCTTTTACTTTCCTGCGTTTGCACAGTGTTACGATGTCTGCCAGGGTACCGATCGTGACCCTCTGGTCAGGCCGTGTACCGCGTTCGATCACTGCCACAGGAGTGTCGATGGATTTTCCGTATTTTAACAGTTCTTTCACATTGCGTTCAAGCATGCTTACGCCCATAAGTATGACAAGCGTGCCTTCAAACTTTGCAAGAACCTCCCAGTCAAGCGCAGTTTCTTCCTTTGTCGGATCCTCATGACCTGTGATAAAGGTCACCATGGAAGCAAAATCGCGGTGAGTGATGGGAATACCCGCATAGGCAGGGACAGCGATCGCAGATGTGATCCCGGGTACCACCTCGACCTCGATTCCTTCTCTCACAAGCACCTGCGCCTCCTCACCTCCACGCCCGAAAAGATACGGATCTCCTCCTTTCAGTCTGATGACAACCTTTCCTTCTTTTGCCCTCTTGACCAGCAGTTCGTTAATCTGCCACTGTGAAAGTTTGTGGCTTCCTGCATACTTACCCACATCTATCTTTTCAGCTGATCGCGGAAGCATGTTCAGAATCTCTTCGCCCGGAAGCTGATCGTAAAGTATGACCTCAGCACTTTCAATGAGTCGCTTTGCTTTGATCGTCAGAAGCTCAGGATCACCAGGACCTGAGCCCACAAGATAAACTTTTCCAGTCATGATTTCCTCGTTTTGCTGCGAACATTTTCACTGCTTCTTCAACAAGCTCGCCTCCGCCTTTTTGCTTAAGTTCATTTCCGAGGCGCTCTGCCTCATGCTCATATTCGACTGGGTTTATAAATTCATCTATTTTTATCCAGCGTTTTCCATCAACAGAAAGAACCTCGGCTCGAACATGGATATCATCTCCTTCTGTCTCTGCAAAAGCACCTATGGGTACAAGACAGCCTCCACCCAGTATCCCGATAATGATACGCTCGATCCTGGTCTCCATGCGCGTCTTTTCATCGTCCAGTGATCTGGAAACCCGCTCTGCCTCTGAATCTTTTTTCGCAGCGATCACAACTGTCCCCTGGTTTGCAGAAGGAACGAAATCGTCAGGGTCAAGGCGCTCGCCCTGAATGTCCCATTTCATCCTCTCAAGTCCCGCCTCTGCCATGAATATGCCGTCATACTTCCCTTCCCTTAACTTCCTGAGCCTTGTATCAATATTTCCCCGCAGTTCCTTCATGTTCAGGTCAGGTCTGACTCTCATAAGCTGGGCTCTTCTTCGAAGGCTTGTGGTCCCGATGGTCGAGCCTGAGGGAAGGTCTTTTAGTTTTGTTCCATCACGCGTGAGCAGAAAGTCATAGGGAGAATCCCGCTTCATAACCGCAGCGATTGCGAGCTCTTGCGGGCGCTCGGTAGGCACATCCTTCATACTGTGAACCGCCATCTCGATCTTGCCTGCAAGCATGGCATCGTCTATTTCACGAACAAAAACCCCGAAACCTGTGACCTCATGAAGAGGTCTGTCTGTGAACGTATCACCGCAGGTCTTGATGATCTTCAGCTCTGTTCTGATGCCTTTTTTCTCAAGAAGGTCTTTTACGAGATTTGCCTGTGCGAGCGCAAGCTTGCTGCCTCTTGTCCCTATCCTGAGCACATCGTTTGAAATATTCATTTCAGGTTCCTTTGATAAGCCTCGACAGTCATATCTATATCGTCCTCTGAATGCGCAAGTGATAAGAAGTTGGTCTCGTACTGCGAGGGTGGAAGGAATATCCCCTCAGATAGCATTTTCCTGAAAAATACATTGAACTTCTCTGTATCGCACTTCAACGCGTCCTGGTAGTTACGGGGCATATCGCCAAAGAACACCTTGAACATGCTTGAAATTCCGCTCACGCTGTAATCCAGCCCGAGATCCGCGATCATATCAGAAAGCCTGGAGCGCAGGGAATCGCCAGATCTATTCACTTTCTCATGCACTTTTTCTTTTTTCAGCGTGTCTATAACAGCCAGCCCCGCGCTCATGGATACAGGGCTTCCATTGAAGGTGCCTGCCTGGTACACAGGTCCGGAAGGCGAGATCTTTTCCATTATCTCACGCCTGCCTCCGATCACGCCGATATGAAATCCTCCTCCAAGCACTTTTCCGAGGGTTGTCATGTCAGACTTTATGCCATAGTACTCTTGAGCTCCTCCCATGGCAAGGCGGAAGCCTGTGATGACCTCATCGAAAATAAGGACAACATCGTTTTCTTCAGTCACTGCGCGGACGTCTTTCAGATATCCTTCATCAGGAAGGATCGGACCTATATTTCCGAGCACAGGCTCCATAATGACTGCTGCAACATCCTCTTTGTATGCCTCGATCGCCTCTATCATAGCCTCGATATCATTGTAAGGCACCTGCAGTGTATTTTTTGTGAAATCAGCAGGTACTCCCGCGGAATTTGGTATGCCAAGCGTGGTTGCACCTGAGCCCGCCTTCACAAGGGCAGCATCATGAGCGCCGTGGAATCCTCCCTCGATCTTGATGAACCTGTTCCTCCCTGTAAATCCTCTTGCTGCGCGCAGCGCTCCCATTGTAGCCTCAGTTCCTGTTGAAACAAAACGCACCATGTCTATGCCGGGATAGAGCTTTATTATCTCTCTGGCAAGCCTGACCTCAAGTTCAGTCGGCGTGCCGTACAGCCAGCCGTCTGAGAACTGCCTCTCCACCGCCTCTTTGATGGCAGGATGGTTATGACCGAGCAGCAATGGTCCGTAACCCATGACATAATCTATGTACTCATTGCCATCTATATCCAATATCTTTGAACCTTCAGCACGCTTTGCATAGAAAGGATAGGGCTTGATGGCTCTCACGGGGCTGCTCACCCCTCCGGGAAGCACCTTTTTTGCTTCCTCGAACAGTTTTCTCGATCTCTCGGTGTTCATGGGATACTGAAATTAGAGGATGAAATAATATAATTTGTGATTCAGATCATAGAACACAGGATAAAAACGAAAGAATAATATACTTGCCTGCATATTAATTGTTTAAAAACGGGGTCTATGGTATTATGAGAACACTTAGAATACTTGGTTTATTGATTGTCATGACTGTGCTTGTCATGACGGTAGCGCATGCAGCAGAGGCAAATTTTTCAGCGTCATCTCTAACTGCACAGGATGTTGATTGCAAGAAATGCCATGCAGAAACTCCGCATAAGATCCACGCCCAGAAACCCGTGGACTGCGCAGCCTGCCACGGGGACAAACTTTCGGTATCTATACCGAAATGCACAAAATGCCACGATGGGCCGATCCATGAGGTGCATAAAGGGAAGGTGAGCACCCAGACCTGTTCTTACTGCCATAAGACAATAACGCAGGTCCATAATAATCTCATGAACGATGCAGTGTGCTCCCACTGCCATAAGGACCTTGTGGAAGTGCATGGTAATGAACAGGCATGCACGAAATGCCACAGGTCACAGCCAGACATAGTCAAACCCCTGAAATTGGAAGGTACCACTCTGATATGCCAGAACTGTCATCCACAGTCCAGTGTCGCAACAATACACGGGGTGATAGACGATAAGCAGGGATGCTACAAATGCCATGGAGGCACATCACAGGCAAAAGGAAGCGAGATCCCGCATGTGATCCATGCAACGAAAGTGGACTGTAAAGGATGCCATGAAGAAAACCAGAAAGTGGTGGTCCCGAGATGTCCCAAATGCCATGAGATTGACACTCTCCACGCATTCAATAAGATCGGAAAATTGACATCGCAGAGCGGATTGCAATGCTCTGTCTGCCATCC
>JAPZAV010000033.1 GCA_027460465.1 Candidatus Methanoperedens sp.
AAAATTTGGGAGGAAGAACAAAATATTATGTTTGATATAGTGGGATAAATATATGGAAATACTTTTCTTGAATCTTTGAACTGAACAATTTTAGGTTTGTGGGCTGAATTCAAATTGAGTTTTTCCACGCTCTGACGTGGTGCCCACAGGGAAGCATAGCAGCCCTTGATGGCTTTAATGATATGCTCTACCCCTCTCACATTTAGAAAAGAATCATGGATCCCTGCAAAGGATGTTGACGCAGAATCCTCAGCAGCGGCAGATGACCGCACAGCAACGGCTTTTTCAAGAAGATTCATGCCAGCAAGCGCCTCGGCCAGCTCTTTTAATATAAGATCAGGTATATGTCTTTCATAGATCTTCTGCCTTACCCCCTCCAGTTGTTTTTCACCGGTCAAAACCTCGTCTGCTTTTATGGCTGCTAATGCCTGAATTGATCCTGCCAGTTCGTTATGATCCAGAAAATCCGGGTACGCCTGTGATATCAAAACACCTCCCAGTGGCACTGAAAAGCCATACCTGTGCAGGCGTCCCAGATTTTTGCCCTTACCACCAACATCAGTTACAGGAGAACTTTCTGATTCTTCCCAGCCGAGGAAATATTTTTCACTTCTTTCTCTCAAGATCTGACCCTCCAATACCATCAAATATCATGTCGATCTTTCCTGAAATATCTTCTGAGAACGAGATATCGGTATTTGACCATAACCATTCCATCAAAGAATGAAAGTATGTGGCTGTCAGGATATCCGCAGCTTTCTTTATATCAATGCCTTTTTTCACTTCCCCTTTTTCTGCGCTCTTTTCCAGCAGATCATGAATGATCAAATTGAGGCTATGGCTTTTCCTTTCTTCATAGCCATAATGCCTCAGATACTCAAAGACATACAGTCTTGTCATCTCTTTGTCTTTTTCATTGCTTCTTGCGACCAGGACAAGGACATTTTTTATCTTTTCCCTGACAGGTATGTTTTTTTTCAATTCATTTCTGACAAGATCATATACAAGTTCTTCCTTCTGTTTCACAAAATCTACGAGAAGCGCCTCTTTGGTGGGATAATAATTGAAAAATGTGCCCTTTCCTATCCCGGCTTCTTTTGTTATCTCATCCACCGTGGTGTTCTCGAAACCTTTTTCTTTGAACAACCTTCCCGATACCTCAAAGATCTTATTTCTTGTCTCGATTTTCTTTTTCTCGCGCAGAGACATATTACCACTTCGCTGAGTATTAACGACTCTGGTCTTCTATGACCATAGTCTTATATGACCATTGGTCATATTTAAAGCTTGTGGAACAGTACATACCTGTAGAGTCCATGCTGATGAATCATCTTAATCTGCTGTAAAACGTACTTCACATGTAAAACTGACTTAACACCCACAAGAGATTTTCTTATGGCGCTATCAAAAAATAATCTTAAAGAATATCGTGAGAATGCAAAATTAAACTTGAAGATCAGTGATGTTGCTGCAACTTCATTCGTAACATTATATTGTCATGCTATTGAAAGCCAATCAAACGATCCAATATTGAATGATCCGAAGGCAGTTGAGATCACCAATGAACTGAATAAAATATTATCGAATTCTGAAAATAAACTGTACCAGGATCTTGTAAATGGAAAATTGAAAAAGGAATTGGTGACCCATATTGCAATCCGTGCCAGGCAATATGACAGGTATGTGAATGATTTTCTGAAAGATTCACCAGAAGGAGTTGTTGTTAACATTGGCTGTGGATTAGATTCCCGATTCTTGCGCATTGATAACGGGAAAGTGATTTTTTATGACCTTGATCTGCCTGAGGTGATCGAGATCAAAAAACAATTTTTTGAAGAAAATGACAGATATCATTTCATTTCATCATCGGTACTGGATCATGAGTGGATGTCGATGGTTGCAGAACACGAAGGACCTTTCTTATTTGTTGCAGAAGGTGTTTTTATGTACCTGAATCAGGAAGACGTGCAGTCATTGATCCTGACGCTCCAATCAGAATTTCCGGGTTCTGAACTTGTATGTGAAGTCTTTAATTCGTTATGGTTGAAAGAACCGCTGAGGAGTATAATGAATTTCAAATTGCAGCGTCAATTACATCTCGGGAAAGATGCAATTTTTAATTTTGGTATTCGTGATAGTAAAGAAATGGAAACATGGAATACAGGAATTGAATTTCTCGATGATTGGTCATATTTTGATTCTGATGAAGAGAAACTTGGATGGATTAAAATATTCGGGTGGATTGAATTTATCAGAAAAACCCAATGGACAGTTCACTATAAGCTGAACTGATGTCTTTAAGACTTTTGGAAATTTCATTCAGAAGACATGAATAGATATGCCAGTGCTTTTGTTTTCTCGTCAAGCGCACTCGCTCTTGATAGATCTTGAATTAGTTTACCCCAGGCTTCTGCTTGTTCTGGCGCTTCCTTATTGAAAGTGAAAAATGCTCTGCTGATCAACGACTTTTCATCACTCATTATTCATCCACCTCGATCTATTTCATTACACAGGTCTTTATGTGTTATCATATTTATACGCAGTTTATCAGAAGAAATACTATTTCTCTTGCAGCGGCTTTATTGCAGCCATAGCTTTCTTTGCTGAGAATTCTTTCAGCTGCGTTCGATCTGGATG
>JAPZAV010000034.1 GCA_027460465.1 Candidatus Methanoperedens sp.
CTTATGGTCTGCACGAGTCCATGCTCCAAATCTGCATACATGGCTGAAAATGTTAATCGAAGTCATACTTATATGCTTGAAATATGTGCTCAGAAACAAAACTCCCTTGTTTCATAGTTGTTTACACTATTTATCTGTTCTGTGCCCCCGTTAGTCTATTACTATCCAGAACTGCAATGAACTATAGAAACCCTCATGCACCCGCACAAGGATGCTCCCGAATTTTATTCGGGAGTCCTTGACTATACCGTCTTTCCGAAACCTAACGGTTCTCCAGACCGAAACCCTGCGGGTTCTCGACTCCGCGCCCACGTATTGCGAAGCAATACGTGTACACGTCCTCCAGAGGCGTGACTCTGGGTTCCCTCGACTCCCACACAACACGTATGCCCTGCGGGCATACGTGGACGCGCCAACTCCGAAACCCTGCAGGTTCTCTCGACTGCGCAGAACAGCATGAATGAAAAAATAAACAGATTCATATATCTCTTCAGCAAAAAAATAATTGATGATAGAAGTTGAAATAAAAGCACATGTTGATGACCCAAAGCAGGTGGAGAGGGAAATAATCGCGACTGGAGCTGCTCCCATCGGGATAGAGAACCAGGCAGACACATATTATAATACCTTATCTCGCGACTTCGGGAAAACAGATGAGGCATTGAGAATCAGGGTGCAGGACGATAGATATTTCCTGACTTACAAAGGTCCAAAGCTGGACAATGTCTCTAAAACGAGAAAAGAATCCCAGGTGGAGATCAGCGATCCAGAGAGCATGGGGGATATACTGACATCACTTGGATTTTTTCCGGCAGCCACTGTGATAAAGAAGAGGAAGAATTACAGGATAGGTGATTTTTTCATCTCTCTTGATGATGTGCGAACTCTGGGGACTTTCATAGAGATCGAGATCTCTCTTAAAAATTCAAAGAACTACGAAGAAAAAGTCGAGAGCATTTTCAAATTCATTGAAAGACTGGGCATAAGCAGGGAATCCACGATAAGGAAATCGTATCTTGAGATGATCCTTGAAAAAGGTTGACCTTCGATTGTTCGTATGTAATAGAATGATTTATATACTGCAAAAATCTTTTTCAGAGCCATGAGCGTGTTCGGTCTACTCGATCATCGAATTCAAGAGGCACTTTTAAAGCAGGGATTCACAGCTCCCACCGAACCGCAGACAGAAGCCATCCCTTCTGTGCTCGCAGGAGAACATGTCCTGCTCATCGCACCCACTGGCTCAGGCAAAACAGAAGCTGCCGTGCTCCCGGTTTTTAACAGCATAATAAAAGAGAAGGAGAGGAGCTGGATTTCAGCACTGTACATCACTCCTCTTCGTGCACTGAACAGGGATATGCTCTCGCGCCTTGAATGGTGGGGAAAGGAACTTGATATAAAGGTAGCAGTGAGGCACGGGGATACCACCACGTATGAAAGGCAGAAGCAGTCTCTCTACCCGCCTGATTTCCTTGTCACCACGCCTGAAACACTCCAGGTGATGCTCACAGGAAAAAGGCTCAGGCAGAATCTGAGGAAGGTCTCGCACGTGATCGTTGACGAAGTGCACGAACTTGCGTCCTCGAAAAGAGGTGCGCAGTTATCCATAGCTCTTGAGAGGCTTGTTGAGGTCTGCGGCGAGTTCCAGAGGATCGGGCTTTCAGCGACCGTGGGAAGACCTGATGAGGTCGCACGCTTTCTTTCAGGGACGAAGAGAACTGCGCGTGTGATCGAGGTCTCGCTGATCAAGCAGCTTGATTTTGATGTGGTGTGTCCGAAAGCAGGATCGCAGGATAATGAGTCTTCAAGAAAACTGATGTGCTCAAAAGAGGTGGCATCTCATCTGAGGGTGATCTCGGATCTTGTGGAGAAACACAGGTCTACTCTCATATTCGTAAACACAAGGGAGTCGGCAGAGATGCTCGGATCCAGGTTCAAGATGCTCAACCTGCTCATAGGTGTGCATCACGGCTCGCTCTCAAGGGAAGCAAGGATAGAAGCAGAGAACAATTTTAAAGGAGGAATGCTGCGCGGACTTATCTGCACTTCTTCCATGGAACTCGGGATCGATATCGGCGACGTGGATCATGTGATCCAGTACATGTCCCCCAGGCAGGTGACCAGGCTGATACAGAGGGTGGGCAGGTCAGGTCACTGGGTAGGGGAGAGCTCAAGCGGGACAGTGATAACCACAGGCGCGGATGATGCTGCTGAATCCTCTGCAATCGCCAGGAAAGCAAAGGCAGGCGAGATCGAGACGATTGCGCTTCATGAGAACAGCACGGATACGCTTGCGAACCAGATCGCAGGGATGGCGCTTGATTTCAGGGAGGCATCAATTGAAAAGCTTTATTCGATCGTCAGGAGAGCCTATCCTTTCCGCGATTTGAAATTCGAATTGATGCGCGACGTTATAAATCAGCTGGGTGAGAACAGGCTGATATGGATCGAAGGTGACAGGATCGGCAGGAAGAGAAAGACCCTGCAGTATTTCTATGAGAATCTCTCCATGATCCCTGATGAAAAACGTTACGAGATTTTTGATATTGTGAGAAGCAGGATTATTGGAGCACTCGACGAGGCATTTGTGGTGGATTTTGCCGAGGCAGGGGCAGTATTCATAGCAAAAGG
>JAPZAV010000035.1 GCA_027460465.1 Candidatus Methanoperedens sp.
GATCGAGCATAACACATTTTCAAGAAAAAACGGCATCGTATATCATTATTTCAATACTGACGAGCTAAAAGAACTGCTGCATGGTTTTTCGTGCAGCATCACTGAATCCAGGAAAGAGAAGGTGTTTGAAGGAGAGCGCTATGTAAGGCATACGATCTCTGCTGTCGCAAAAAAACCATAGGTTAGTTATTCTTAGCGTCCAAACTTGTTGTGGTAACTTAGAACGCACACCGCCAAGAACGCAAAGGTCGCAAAGATTAATGCGGCAAAGCTTTGCGTTCTTTGCGAACTTTGCGGTGATATAGATTCAACCAGCTAGTGCACGAACCCCAGAATGCTACTTGACATAAAGGCTATTCCAGGAAGACCGCTGCAGCAAAAACTGTCGTCCATAGTCCATCCTTGTTGCCCTCGGCAGACTGGCTGATGTGCGTGGTTCTGAATATGTGACCGCTTGCCCTGTAGATCTGCTTTCTTTCATCCCATGCCTGGTTCGGATCAAATTCAATGCCAAGCGTGGTAGCAAGCATGGTAGCTGCCAGGTCCTCTGCATATTCCCCCGCCTTTTTAGCCACTTCCCCAAAAGAATGATGCTCGGAAAGATAACCGTAAATGCTGGTGTCTTTGGGTACTGCAACACCGATAGCAGCTGATATCAGACGGTTTGGCTCACTGGTTTCATTTCTAGCAAATACGCAGAAGGTGATCTGACCTGGATAAAGGAGCTTTAACCCCTCTTCTTTTGAAATTATTTTACAATTGGGCGGCAGGATGCTTGATACAGAAACAAGGTTGCATTTCTCTATACCCGCATCTCTTAATGCCAGCTCAAAGGATGCGAGTCTGTCCTTGTGGATGCCTGCTCCTTTTGTCAGGAACATCTTTTTCGGAACGTTCATATTCATGAATGAAGCACTCTTTTCAATCGTTCCACAAGTTCTTTTTGTATCGCTGAATTCCTGTCTCCTCCGCATACGCAGCCCCTCACCCCTATTATATCAGGCTGGATGCGCTTGAGGATCGGTATATCCTCGAACTTTATCGTGCCTGCGATTGCTGTTTCAAGACCATGGTGCCTCGCGCTTTTCACGAATTTAGTAAGCTCATGCTCTCCGAGAAAATCGAAAGTTGAGCGTCCATCCTTTATTCCTGTATCAACCATGACCACATCAGCACCTGCTTCACTGCAGATCGAAGGAAGTTCAAACGGCGAGATTGAATTGATCCTGCAGTAATCAGAATAGCCTGCAGCCACTACTTTTTTATTCTTATCATAATCTTTTACCGAGCGCACTATATTGGTCATCATATCCATTGCCTGCTCTTTTGTCTGGATGCCGTATAATCCAACCTTGATGTACTCAGCCCCTGACACTGCAGCTCCAAGTGCTGCCAGCGAGGCTGTGCCTGGTTTATAGTTGAAATCCCCTATGGTGGCGCTCACAGGCACCGAACCTGCTATATCTTTCACTGCTCTTATCATCCAGGGGAAATTGGCGCCCAGTGAACCTTCTTTTGGATTCTTGACATCGATTATGTCCGCTCCACCGAGTTTGCTGACCTTTGCCTCTTCAATATTGATCGGGCTCACAAGTAATTTCATATCCATTAAACAAGATAACAGCACTAATACATTTATGTTTCGAATTGTTTTCGTGATTGACATACTTCATGGAAATGCTGTGCATGCAATAAGAGGTGAGAGGTCAAAATATATGCCTGTGAAAAACAGCGTGATCTGCAGATCTTCGGATCCTCTGGACATGGTATCTGCACTCAAGCCGAGAGAGGTCTATATAGCCGACCTTGACCGCCTTCTGCGCATCGGTGATAATCTTGAGCTGATCAGGAAGATCTCTGCTGGCACAGAGACGATGGTGGATACAGGTGCATCAGATCTGGAGGATGTCAGAAAATACGCCAGGATCGCTGATACCGTGATCCTGGGCACTGAAACCGTCTCGCTTGAATTGATAGAACAGGCATCAGGACTTTTTTCAGGCAGAATAAATGTGAGTATTGATATCAGAAGCAGGAAAGTTCTGACGCAGGACAGAGCGCTGGACATGGAACCAGAAAAGCTTGCAGAGCTTCTGAATGATTATGATATCCTGGACATCATTGCACTTGATCTGGGTAAAGTTGGAACAGGCACAGGAATAGATATCGAACTTCTGGGCAGCATCGCTGCATCATCAGATCACGGCGTCCTTGCGGGCGGCGGGATAAGGGGTATGGACGATATTGATGCACTGGAAAAAATAGGGATCAAAGGCGCACTTGCTGCAACTGCTGTGCATGAGGGAAGGATCCCTCTTGAGCTTTTTCGATAGCTTCAGCATTCAGCCAAAACACGTTTTTTGATATCCGCAGCTCATGCAGAACAGGTTCTTCCACTCCTCTATGATCTCTGGTATTTTTTCAGAGATCGTTCTCCAATCAGTGCACTCGCCGGGCCTGAACCCCAGAAGCCTTAATGCCTCTTCATCCTGATGGATTATCATTTCGTCGGTGAATTCACTGCTTGAGCATCTGTCCTCCTTCAGATACGGGCATCTGGCGCAGACCTCGTCAGGTCCTTCCACTATCTCAAGCTCCTCTTTATTGATGACCGAATAGATCTGTCTGATGAAATCCTCTGAATATCCCTCTCCTCTAAAAAAGTTAAGACATATCAGATGATGACCTCTTAGTTTTGCTTTGTGGACTAACACAGGAACGCATATTGCTTATCCTGCAATTAAACATTTTGAATGAATAGAAAAACTATTAATACGGATCAGGGTATTTAGTGGATGCTCGACCCGTGCGCCGGTAGTGTAGCGGTTATCACTGAGCGTTGCCAACGCTTAAACTCGGGTTCGAATCCCGACCGGCGCATGAACCTGCTCCAATCCACAGCTTTCACGTCTGAGCTGGCTGTCCTGCATCGCTCAGGGTTCGGCGCTCCTGAAAATACAGTCTTATTACAGTCTAATTATTAATCCCCGGCGCCGACAGGTCCCGAAGAAGCATCGTCTACAACGTAAAAATCAACCGCAGATGGACGGGGATACGTGTCCTCTGTGTTTATCATCGGCTCCGTAAACTTTCATGGAAAATTCCGCAGCTTCCTGTGCTATCCAGCAGCGCCAGGAAACTCGCTTGCATTGATGGGCTTTTCTTCCTGCGGGGATGTGAAGCCGCGGCGGACAGAGCACAGATGAAAAGCGCTGGGTGGAGGGCGTGCCTGCGAGGAAGAAGGCGCCTGGGTTCTGATCATCCCTCCCTGAAGATGTGTTAGATCATTCGAATGTTTCGAAATGAATATATGTAATTAGAGCATAAGATGCAATACTGAGATCAAATGAGTGAAATAAAGCACATTCAAACAAGCATTGACATGGTCTCCTACGATCATCTCATGCACCTTTCCAGGATAAAGAAAAAATCACTGAAAGAAACAGTAAAAGAAGCTATCATGGAATATATCAGAAGACATGAAAAAGAGATAATGACAGACTCGCTGTTCAAGATAATCGGTTCTTTCAGTACGGAAGAAGGCGATTTCAGTGAGAGGGATGACTGGAGAGAGTAGATGCGCATTTATCTTGATACCGGCTTTTTCATAGCGCTGAGCGACGCAAGAGATAAGAACCACACAAGAGCGAAAATGTACCTTAAAAAACAGGTTCAGAGCGGTGCACGGTTCGTCACTGGCAGAAATGTTGTCGTCGAATATATTGATGGCGTTACAAAAAGGGTAAGCAAGATCAAAGCAATTGAAGAGCTGGAAAATATTCTGAGCAGCAAATTGCTTGTCATCGAACCTGTCATTGAGCAGGACTGGGATAAAGCAATTATGTTTTTTAAGAAATACAATGATCAGCAGATTGACCTTACGGATTGTCTGAGTTTTGCAGTGATGGAAAGGCTTGAAATGAATACAGCTTTGACATTTGATAATGATTTTAAGATTCACGGGTTCGAAGTCCAGATTTGATATCTTATGGAACAGGAGCTGGATCTCAAGGATCGTGTGAACATCATACTCTTTATGCTCACCGTGTTTACATGAAAATTGATAAAAAGTTTCCTGAGCAGCCCTCCGTACTTCCTGTACCTGCTGATCTCCACAGTGAACAGGGTCTTCGATCAGAGCAGAGTCAGAATCTGAGCGCTGGCAGTGAGGCGGCATATCGGCGCCGCGAGTTTGATATTTTTGAAGTAATATAAATGCCATGCCAGCTTGTCATGTGTTCGCAGGGTATAAGATGTTTGAGATAAAGAAGCTTAAATACTTTGCACTGCAATATTTGTGTGAAGCTGTTCACTTCTGCCAGTGCTGCTGTGATATTATGACAGAAATAACCATAAACGTGCCCGATGAAGTTGCGAAGAAAATGGAAAAAATGCGCTTCATAAACTGGAACGAGCTTTTGGTCAGAGACATCTTGTTCAGATTAAGCGAGCGCGATATTGTAGAAGCGATACTGGCAGAAAGCAAAATGACAGAAGAGGATGCAGAGGAATTAGACAGGATAGTAAAGCGTGGTTTGTTTGAAAAGCACTACCGGAAAGCTCAGGCTAATTCTTGATACGAATATCGTCTTCTCGGCTCTGATCAATAAAAAATCAACCATTAGAGACATCCTTCTTTCAGACAGGATCCTTTTTCTTTTCACGCTATTCTATCTTTTGAGCAAAGTGAACATTGTAAAAAGAGACGTTTTTTCTGGAAATCTGGAAAAGGCGCGAAAGATCATGGAAAAAATAGATATATACGATTCCGAATTCCTGGCGCTGGCGTTTTCTGTGGAAAACGAAGGGATTTTCAGCAAAGACAGGGACTTTGACAAATCCGGGATCAAGAGATGGAGTGTTGAGGAATTGCTTGAATGGCTGGCAAGAAAATAAAATATGTAAGGAGGCTCCCACTGTCCCATCGCCGCCCATTACCCATTCGCTGATGGTAACGGAAGAATAAACAGGTTGATGGTACTATAATCTCATTTTGATCTCATCCGCATTATAGCGAAGCGTCACCACCCTGCTCCTGCCGCGCGACCCTTTTCCTGTAAAATCTGCATCTATGAGCTTGACAGAATGAAGTTTATTCAGCAGCTCATAGAACCGCGTGTATGCCAGATTTGTTTTCAAATGGAATTTTTCATAAAGCTCGCCTGAACTGGACTGCGCCGCATCAGCCACCAGTCTGAGAAGGATCTTCTCGTCTTCTTTCAAGGACTGCATGATATATGAAAGATGTACAAGCCTTGATTTCCCGAATGCAGACTCCACATCCTCCACAGATATCATCCTGCTCGCCCTGCGCTCTGCATTAAGACCTGAACGCTTGAGCAGATCTATCCCGACGCGCAGGTCACCCAGGGCAGACGTATGCTCTGTGATCCTGTCCAGAACGATATCATCGAGCACACCCGGATAGAATCCGAGCTTTGCCCTGTTTGACAGTATATCCTTTATTTCATCTCTGGAATACCTGGGGAACGCGATTTCTTCCGGCAGGAAAACAGATTCCACTTTCGGATCGAACAGATGAGGCACGCCTGTGTCGCTCAGTATTGCGATAATGCCCACACGCACTCCGGGATAGGTCTCATGCGCCCGCAGCAGGGAATAGAGCACCTCATTGACTTCGTTCTCATAGAAAAGATAATTCATATCATCAAGCGCAACAATGAGCACTTTCTCATGTTCAGCAAGGTATCTTGAGATCTCATTGAAGATCTTCTTGAATGAAACCCCTGACGTTGGAGGAGCGTACCCTATGAGTTTCCTGAAGACCTGGGAAAAGACCGCATATCTCGTTGAGTTCACCTGACAGTTCACAAGCACCGGAACGACCTGAGGTGCATGCTTTTCTATCTCTTCAAAGATCTTGATCACAGCAGTGGTCTTGCCAGTTCCGGGCGCGCCGATGCACAGGCAGTTCAGAGGTCTTCCACCGCCTAAAGCAGGACGGATGCTGTACATCATCGCCTGTAACTGACCATCCCTGTGGAGGAAATGTTCAGGGATATGGTCAAGCTCAAAAAGCTCGCTATCTTTGAACAGGGTCTGGTCCCAGGAGAGCATTTCTTTCATCGGCAATACTTTCACTTAGCTGTAAATAAGCTTTCCGAGGTAATTAAATCTGCTACCTTTATTAAAACTCACCTGCAATTAGTCATTGATGTGGCTCGATGCACTGCTCTCTTCCTTTTACTATCTTGTCTCAGTGATCCCGCCCACAGTGGTTGGCATCATCCTGATGGAACTGCTGGTCGAGCTCGGCTGGATGCAGAAGCTTGGTTCTCTGACAGCACCGTTCATGCGCTTCGCTCACCTGCGCGAAGAAGTGGGCATCAGTTTTCTTGTCTCCTTTGGCTCTCCGACCGCAGGAAATTCCATGGTCGCAGATCTCAACAAAAAAGGTCTGATAGACAGAAAAGAGACCATGATCGCATCGCTCGTAAATTCTTTCCCTTCCACGTTCATCTTTCTGAGGGACCTGCTTCCTGTGCTTATAATATTGCTCGGAACAACAGGGCTCATTTATCTCGGCATCGTCGTGGCTATAGGCTTTCTCAGGACCGCGATAACCATGATTCTGGGGAGATTCCTTTTACCTGCAAAAAAACCTGCAGCGATAGGTCAGGAAATAAAAAGAGAAAAGCTCAGCAGGGCTTTAAGAAAAGCGGTGAGAGCTTCAATCACCCCCCTCAGGCGCATCATACCCACGATGGCGATCGCTGCGATCATCGTATTCCAGCTGATCGATATCGGGTTTTTCGAAATGATCTCGGTATACCTGAAAAACCTGCCTGTTCTGAGTAATCTTCCGGTCGAAGGGCTGCCTGTGATCGCAGCATGGTTTGCAAGCAACATCGGAGCATATACGATCGCGGCAAGCCTGCTCACTGAAGGGATACTTTCATCGAAGGAGATCATAATCACGCTGCTGGTTGGAAGAGTGCTTTCCAGTCTTGTGCGCCTGCGATTTACCATCCCGTATTACACAGGCATATTTTCCCCAGGGCTTGGCATGCAGATCATGCTGATCTCAATACTGATGCAGGAAGGGATAACGGTGATCATCATCGTGCTTCTTTCTCTTTTCTGGTGAAACAGGCATATTTTGCCTAAAGATTTAAATCACATAAAAGCGTGGTTAACACCGTTAACATGCCGAAAAATGACAGCCATCTTTATTCTGAAACCGCAATGGTGCAGGATGTTTATACAAATAAGATCGTGAGACTCTCCCCTTCAGTAAAGCTCGTGTTCAAAGTGCTGGAATACAAGGGTCTGATGACGCAGAAAGAGCTTGTGGCTGAAAGCTACCTTCCTCCGCGCACTGTCAGATATGCCCTCAATATACTGAAAAAGGAGGGTATACTTGAGGAGAGGCTCTATTACAAGGATGCACGTCAGAGCCTGTACGGGGTAAAGAGCCCGCAGCATGATGAGATGATGTCCAACTTCGCCTGCGGTGTAGTATAGTATATAAGTATTCAACCATATTTTCAGTCCATGGATAGAGGCAGTTCACGGGAGATCGTGCATCTTGTTGCATCATTGATCGTCCTCACCATAGCCTTTGCTTACCCCAGTCTGAGACCTGAAATCATGCTGATCGTGGCTTTTGGCGTGGGGACAGGCTTTCTCCTTCATGAACTTGCCCATAAGTTCACTGCCCAGAGGTACGGGTATGCGGCTGATTATGAGGCAAGCCCGATGGGGCTTCTCCTGGCGCTGGGCATTTCATTCATCAGTGGCGGAGGCTTCGTATTTGCTGCACCCGGTGCAGTCATGATCCGTGGAAAGAGGTTCGCGTATGCGTATGAAGACTTTCAACAGAATGCAAAAGAGTTCGCATATATCTCGGTTTCTGGAGCAATCGTCAATCTGATGCTTGCTTTATCGTTTTATGGCGCTTCCTTTTTTGTGACAGGGTCAGGTCTGGAGTATGAAGTCCTGGTCAGAGGCGCGCGTATCAATGTTTTCCTTGCCGGGTTCAATATGATTCCATTCGGTCCCCTCGATGGAGCGAAAGTATGGAGATACAGCCCTGTCCTGTGGGGAATGATTATGATTCCTGCGGTGATCCTGTTCTTTTTCGTGATCCCGGCATGAAATCAGCCCTCAACTGATCAGGAAATTGGCATACATGATATTCGCATCCATTTTTGTGATGGTAAGCACGTTCGTGGTAACGATATTTACGTTTCTGTAACATGATGTCAGGTCGATCTGTCGGCTTGGATAGTCAATCGTGCCGCTGCATGATCCCGAGGGCCTGTTCTGGGTAACACTAGCCCAATACATGTTTCCATTGGCATCGCTCCTTAAGGTTATGGTAATTTCGAATACTCTACTCAGTTTATCTCTGACATTAAATATCAGCTCAGCATTATATGCGTTCCTTACCATGGCAATATCTGTGATAATGAACACCGGATTGCTCGCACTTGCAGGTATGTCTGTACATCCCTGATTCTTTTGCGACATGTACTTCCCTGGATAGGCGCAGCTATTGCTTTCGCCCGTAGCTCCTGCCATATCCTCCTCAGTTAATGCGACCGTGCCTGAAAACATTTTATCCAGGGAAAGATTGGTCATGTCAGGAAGACTGATGGATCTCACGCTGAATCCGTAGACATCTGTGATATTGATCCTGCTGCCTGTAACATTGACCCTGGAGCCGGATGGTCTGTATTCATAAGAGAGGTTTGACCAGATCTTTGGATATCTGGTCTCGATTGATACGTTCATTGAAGAAAAAACTCGATTGACATATCGAGGAACCGGTAATACATTGAATGATTCCACGTCTGTGGACGAGACCGGTCTTACGCCCAGCAGGATCGGAATAAAAAGATTATCACTGGTGGTGAGGCGGTTGACGTCGTCAGTATAGTTATAGTATCCATAGTCCTTGATTATTATTCCATTCTCATACACTATCCTGGGAAAATTTGAAATGCCTTTCATTTCATAAACAATCCCGGTTGACGGGTAATTCACAGAACTGATCGTGCCATTCAAATTGTACGTGACAGTGATATTCAGAGGATATGTGGTAATGGTTCCGTATGCTCCTGGACCTGGATTGCGGAATACTATCCTCTGGGGATATCTGGCACCCATGTGTATGCTGCTTGTCCTCGGAATGTTCTTTAGCGATGTATCCTCAAGGTCTGACCTCATATCGATAATATCACTGTACGCCTTATCGAATTCCTGCCTTTCAAGTTCCTTGTTCCATGAAGGCACTTGATAAACCTGCATTGTTCCAAGGAATACCACAAAGATCAGCAGCATCAGCATGGCGCCGACAACTTCCGAAACTCCATTTTCGCTATTATTTCCCATAACATCACCTACACAAACCTGGTAAAGAGGATATACGCAGTAATCATCATGATAACCGAATGCTTAAGACCGCTGAATATGCTCTCCCCGATCATCTGCCCTGCAATTATCCCTGATAAGAACCCCTGAATAATGGATGCATGCATGAACAGGGTAGAATACTCATCTTTGTGTGAACTTATTGTGAGCATGCTTGAGGCGCCTGTAGCTTCAGGTATCTTGGGCAGGAACATCGTTGCGAACACGTACAATACGAGCATGAACACAGCAAACGACATGTACACAATGATGAGGTAGGAGAAAAGCGCAGTAAATTTCTGGCGCATGAGTTTTTCTGATAGATCCGCATCATTCGCAGCGACCCTCAATGTTTCCTTTATATTCCCTGTGGACGCGCTTGCCTTTGTGATGAGCGTCACGATCCTTGATATGGAGATCGTATTTACCCTTCGCTCAAACTTTGTCATGGCTTCGAGCACGCTGTGGCTCCACATG
This sequence comes from Candidatus Methanoperedens sp., assembly GCA_027460465.1. Lineage (GTDB taxonomy): Archaea > Halobacteriota > Methanosarcinia > Methanosarcinales > Methanoperedenaceae > Methanoperedens. The sequence continues at coordinate 9,853 of JAPZAV010000035.1, forward strand.
AGGTCTTTGGACATTATCTTTACTTCAGTGCTCAGCACCCCGAGATTGATCTTTGAAATAGAACTTATCGCATCTGAGAGAGGCACACCCATCTCGCTTATGGCAGCAAGCCGCCTGAGAAATCCTGGTATGGAGTCCCCGATCTGCTGTATCCTCCTCATCTGCATCTCATAGAAGAAAAGAAAAGGCACGAGAATGATCAGACTGCCTATCACCATCAGATCATCGAGCAGATCGACGGTTATCCGACGCTGATTAACTGATAGAACAAAATAAATAAGGGCTGCAGGTATGGTGATGTAGAATGCTTTCGAGGGATCAGAGAAGAAGGGTTTGAGCGGATTTTTTCGAAGCTTCACCACACTCGTCCACCTCAGCGACCTCATCAGCCTTCGCACCATTCTCTTATCCTTTGGATCGAATGGTTTTATCCTTACATTGTCATAATGCTGGATCTTCTTGGAAACCGAGTAGATCTTTATCAGCCTGCTGTCGCTGCTTATTGATATTACGCTGAGGAGAACACTAAATCCCATGGCGCTAAATGGGATCACAGCATATATGATCAACTTGAGTGTTAGAAGACTTCCTGGACCCATGGTTCCCATCACTATTAAAATCGTTATCAAGAACAGGGGTCCTGCAACAAAAACCGTTATATAGGTCTCAGCAAACATTCCCAGCATTTCAAGATGCATGTTCTGATCAGCCTCTGCAGACCTCTGGTAATGGCTCACCATATTTGCAAAAAACCCCTCCATGTCACCTCCTGATTCGATGATATTCAAAAGATTATCAAGGAAGTCCCTGAACTTGTCAGACTGGGTGGTGACCGCTGCGTTTTTGAGCGCGGTGACCAGATCGCTTCCATGCAGTTCGGTATCCAGCAAGATATATGCGACCTCCTCTGCAGATTCGCCATAGACATCAATATGCTCGCTCAATGATTTAAAAATGGAAAAGAGACTTATGCCCCCTTTGCTCAATGCATGCAAATACGCCACAGTATGCGGGAGCGTGAGATCGATTTTGGTTTTTCTGTTATATGCGGCCATTCCAGGATACGAAAGGATCATATATAAAGTGGCAAGCCCGAGCAACAGTGAAAAAATTATCAGGATAGCCACTTTAAAAATTGGTTCCCCGTATTCTCTGAAGACCTCCATTCCTGTGTAAGGCACGATCCTCATATAAGTCAGGTAGACCATCCGCCACAGAGGCATGAGCAGGTATCCTGTCACGAGACCAAGGATAACGGTCAGTGATGCAAAGAGATATGCTGTGCTCACATAGACATCCCAGGGCAGACCTGTCCGCGACTGCCTGATGGCAAGCCTGAGTGCATCATGGCTCTCTTTTTCATTATTTACATATTTTCCAAAGATAGCATATGCAAAATTATGTATTCCTTTCATGTCCTGTTCTCTAAAAGCTTGATTGTGTTTTCAGGATCAGCATAATAGCTCTGTATGAGTAAAACCACATCGTATTCGTCCATTCCTTTCTCGACCATGTATTCGAGCAGCTTCCGTCTGTTCTCAAGCTCAGACTTCAGCTTCGCTTCATCCCAGTTGCATCTCGTCATCAGCTTTTCATGAACAAAAGACCTGCCGCTGCTCTTGAATGTGTCAGTTTTTGGATCCCAGCTGTAGATCACATTGAACTTCAGGTCCTGTGTATTGTTATCGATACCTGTGAATTCCACCATCTTGTCAATGCGGCGTACTTTCTTTCCCTCGAATTTTCCTTCAATTTCAACCTGGATCTGGATGGCGAGTATGTCCAGCGCCTGGATCATCACGCGCGGGATGTTTATTGGATCTCCTTCAAGCCTGCTTATGACAGTGCTCACAGAATCTGCATGCATCGTCGAATAGGTGGTATGACCTGTGTTCATTGCCTGGAACAGGGTCATGGCTTCTTTTCCTCTGATCTCTCCGACTATGATGTACTCAGGGCGCTGGCGCAGTGCCTGCCGCAGCAGTTCGTACATATCTATCTCCCGGGCGCTCGTTGTTTTTGAAAAGGATTCTCGCGTAACGCTCCCTATCCAGTTCGAATGGTGCAATACAAGTTCATGCGTGTCTTCGATGCTGATGATTTTTGCCATTGAAGGAATGAAAAGCGAGATCGCATTCAGGGTAGAGGTCTTTCCCGCGGCAGTAGCGCCTGCAAATACAATGCTCTTGCCGTTCTCGACTGCAAGCCACAGATATGCCAGGATCTCTGAGGAATAAGTGCCGTTTCTTATCAGGTCAACCGGTGTAAACGCATGCTCCCGGAATTTCCTTATGGTGAAACTCGAGCCCCTGAACGTGACCTCCTTTCCAAGAGAAGCGTTCAGACGCGAACCTTCGGGTAGCGTGCCGTTCACAAGAGGCTCGCCGATCGAGATCTGCTTTCCAGAGCACTGAGCCAGCTTCATCACAAAAGAGTCCAGCAGGTCTGCCTTGAAGGACAGATTCGTCACGATATTCTGGTATTTTCTATGATATATGAAGAGCGGGATCTCGGATCCATCGCATGAGATATCCTCGATGTTCTCATCCTCCATGAGCGCATCTATCCTTTCATATCCAATGTAATCCCTTTTTATATAGTACAGGATTTTATAGAGGGAGAGCGTGTCCATCTCGATGGAATAGCTCTCGATGAGTTCAAGTGTTTTCTTTTCGAGGATCTCAGCCCTTGCCTGGTTGGATAGGTCGTAAACAGTGAGCATATCGAGAATATTTTCATAAACCGTCTCAAGCACCATCCGTTCTAACAGCGAGATTTCGGGCTCTGACACAAAGTAGAGGTGCTCTTTTTTATCTTTATTGAATAATATTGAAACGAACGCATAAGGCTCGTTCACCCAGTACCGCTCTTTTTCAATATGGCCATCAAGGCCCGCAAAAGACACAAGAGGTCCATGTTTTTGAGGAGAATAGGGTTCAAGCCTGAGTTCTCTGTTGATCATATTATAAAGATAGTTTTTCAAATCAGTGACCTCTTCTGTGACCCTCACGATCAGGTTTTTGAAAGGAGCAGCTATTTCATTGTCCTTGATCTGGAGTCTTGCTAGGACTTCCTTAAGTTGTGAATTCATCTTTTCGTACTGTTATATATACTGCTTTAACTAATTAAATTTAATTATGGTACTAATCATGATGTATAGATATCCTGATATATATAATTATACATATTAAGATAGATTTATATTTCTGAGGAGGAGATGCACCATGCTCACAAAAATCCCAACAGGCATCGAGTCACTCGACCCTATCCTTAAAGGCGGTTTTCCATCAGGTTCTCTTGTTCTTCTTCTCGGGGAGATAGGTTCAGGGGACAGTGAATTCGTGCTGACTTCATGTGCACGTCTGCTAAAAGGCTTTGAGGTCAAAGACAGCGAATTGATCATGCCAGGGAAAGTGATCTATATTTCATTCACGCGTTCAAGGGATGACTTCATGAAAGAGATCGCTCTCTCTTTTCCAGACTACTATGAAATCATGCAGAACAATATTCAGCAAAGCCGTTTTGAATTCAAGGATTTCTCTGATGCCTACTTTGCAATGTCGTTCATACCGGAGACATGGAGATCAACTTCTAACACTGAACTCTCGTTCGAATCTCTGAAGTGGAGCGAAGAAAAAAGAAACCTTGTGGATACTCTGATAAGCTATCTTGATAAAAACGCAAACGGAAGCCTTGTGATCATAGATTCCCTGACAGCGCTTGCCCAGCACAGCCTGGAGCACATGGAATGGAAAGATCTCATTCTGTTCCTGCGCGGGCTGCAAAGAGCCTCAAAAAAATGGGACGGGCTGGTGTATGCGGTATTGAGCCAGGGGATCTTCGATAAAAGTAAGGAGGAGGAGATCTCTGAGTGCACTGACGGTGTTGTGGTCTTCAGCTGGGATAAACTCGGCTCTTCCGAGAGAAAGCGACTCATGTACTTGAAGAAGTTCAGAGGGGTCATGCCAGGACTGGATCAGGATAATATTGTCAATTTTGAGATCCAGATCAGCTCTCAAAAAGGTTTTGAGATATCAAATATAAAAAGGGTCAGGGGGAGATAATGGAAGTACTGAAGACAGGTATTTGCGGTCTTGATGAGATGCTGGGAGGTGGAGTTCCAGCCGGGCATATCGTTGCCATACTTGGGTCGCCAGGTACAGGGAAATCAACGTTCGCACTGCAGTTCATCTTTGCCGGGCTTCAGAACAATGAGAACTGTGCCTACCTCAGCCTTGAAGAAAGTGAGAAGAACCTGATCAAGACCGCCTCGATCTACGGCTGGGATCTCATGCCTTACATCGCGAACAAGAAACTGGCAATGGTCAACCTGAGCACATTGAATCTCAAGGCAATGATAGATAGAGTAGAGACAGATCTGCCAAAGCTCTTTAAGGCGTTCATTATAAAGCGCCTTGCAATCGATCCTGTGACATTATATGAGATGATACACGATTCGGAATCCGAGCGCCGTGACCACCTTTTCAATTTCGCGAAGATAATAAAAGATGCAGGGATAACAGCGGTCATGACCTCTGAGACAAGCAAGGAGACCCCTTATTATTCAAGATACGGTCTTATAGAGTACATAGCTGATGGGGTGGTGATATTGCGGCAGGTCAGGCAGACAGATCCTGGAGCCGTGACAACTGTCATTGAAGTCTCAAAGATGAGGCATATCGAGCATTCAAGGGAGATCAAACCATATAATATAACCAAAAATGGGATAGTGGTTCATTCTGGCTCAGGGGTTTTCCTGTAGTCCGCGATATCTATATGTTTTTGAAAAAGAACTTTATGACTGCACCATGAAGTTCAGGATCAAAAGATCTGATGGGGAAGGTTCGCACTTTGATGTATTTGACGTTAAGGTAAAACCGTACATGTCAGTGCTTGAAGCGCTTTTCCAGATCCAGGATGAGCAGGACAGCTCACTTTCGTTCAGGTATTCGTGCCGCGGCGCTGTGTGCGGCTCGTGCGCCATGCTGATCAACAAGAAGCAGAGGCTTGCCTGTCGCACGCAGGTATCTGAGATCGCAGGGGAAACAGTACTGAGCCCGGGCGCGTTCGGTGCATTTGCACGACCTCTGATCAAGACCGGGGAAGATATACTTGTTGAGCCTCTGCCAAATCTCCCTGTGATCAAAGACCTGATCGTGGACTGGGAGCCCTTCTTCGAACATTACAGGAAAATAAAGCCATGGCTCAATGACGACGAACATTCAGAGAAGGAAAAATTGATGACCCAGTCGGATGTCAGAAAAGTTGATAGTTTCGCAGCCTGTATCCTGTGCTGCATCTGCTACGGAGCCTGCCCAGTCGCTGCCAGGGATAAGGATTTTCTCGGTCCTGCTGCTTTGGCGAAAGCGTGGCGCTTTTACGCAGACACCAGGAATAAGAATGCTGAAGAGATATTGAGTAGAGTGGACACGGTGAATGGCGTATGGAAATGTGATGAGGTCTACCGGTGTGTCGAGGTCTGCCCCAAGAAAGTCCCTCCCACAAACGCGATCACAGGTTTCATGCGAAGGATAATTATGCATAGAATCAAAATGATATTCAGGTGAATATGGAAAAGGAAAGAGCATACGGAACAGGGATGTGGGCATGGCTTCTGCAGCGCATCACAGGGTTCCTGCTCGTGATCTACCTGTTCATCCATGTATGGTGGGTGCATTTCCCTGGAGTGAGGACGCCTTTTGATTTTATCATAAACACGCTTTTTCTCCCCAGCAGGATCGCATTACTTATCCTGCTGCTGCTTGTGATCCCCCATGCTCTGAACGGGTTTCGCGTGTTCGCCATAGATTTCGGGATAAACGAGAGAGGTCAGAAAATACTGTTCTGGGTACTTTTGCTTTTCGGGATCATCGTGGTGGGTTTTGCGTATTTCAGCAGGTTTTCCTCCTGACAATTAATATATATATCCCCTGAAAACATTAATTGCACAGATGCCAAATCCTCAAATCAATGACGGGATATCGACATTAATAAAACATAGATGGAAGATCTTGCTGGCAGCCGTCATATTTCTGATCGCTGTCACGTTCATATACGTCATACTGCCTCTGCTTGACGGCATAATAATGGGAGTGGTGCTTGCCTATGTCGCAAGACCTCTTAAGCACTTTATAGACAGGTACTCTCAGAAGGTATCTCCCTATATCGCAACTCTGGCAATCGTTCTTCCGATTTTTTTGATCATCGGGTTCGGGCTTATTGAGATGTTCCACAATGTCCTCTGGGCTGTCAGGAACCAGGAATACGTTGCAAATTTACTGCTGAAGCTTGTAGAGAGTCTTAACCTTCCTGATTTCGCGCGCGACAGGACCAGAGATATTATCCTGAATTTCACCTCTTACCTTTTACCTCTGATAAAGCAGTATCTGAATATTTCGATCCTGGTCGAGACGGGGAGAACGCTCGCAATGCTTCTCATAAACATCATGCTTGCAGTGCTTCTCTGCTTCTACCTGCTTGTTGATGGAGGGCGTCTTATTGATATGGTGATAGATATCATACCAGGTGAAATCGAGGACTTCTCCCGCAGTTTTATCATTCATTTCGATGGAATACTTGCTGCGATATTCATAGGCAATACATACAGTGCGATCGCAGTTGGCATTCTGTCGCTGATCGTTTTCTGGGCATTCGGCTTCACAAGCGTGCTTGCGCTCTCCGCCCTCATGCTCATTGCTGCCATAGTTCCGATGTTCACAGGATGGATGGTCGTAGTTCCGATGGCGATCTATAGATATTTTGAGCAGGGCAGCGAGAGCGCCGTCATTTTCTTTCTGGTCGCTCTGTTTGTTGTGATAATCCCGCCAGAGCTTTTGATCAGACCCTATATCATCAATACGAAATCGAACATACACCCGATGCTGATCATAATTGCTTTTATCGGCGGAGGGCTTGTGGGCGGGATCGCGGGCTTCTTTATAGCGCCGATACTGCTCGGAGCAATAATCGCTGCATACAGGGCTTCTGCTGAAACGAGAAGAAAAGAGATCTTGAAAAAAAAGATGGGCTCTGCATGAGCAAAGCCTTTTATTCGTCCAGAATCGCTTCAGCCTCTTCCCTGTATGCGTTCATCACATAAGGTATGCCTGAGATCTTTGAGGCTTCCTCTGTGAGAGCCATGACTTCCTTTCGCGAGATCTCTCTTATCCTGAACCTGCGGGCGCCTGCCATGAGCTGCTGCAGTCCTATCCTGAACTTCTGTGCGTATGTGTAGATGCCAAGCGCTCCAAGCGGGAGGTGTTTCATGTCGTCGCCGAATTTCTGTGCCAGCTCTTCATAGCACACAAAGATCTCCTCAGGACGCGTGCCGAACTCTGAAACTGTCTTTGGGAGATCGTTCTCCTTTATCCATTTGCCGATGTTCTTGCCCACAAAGCCGGGTATCATCAGAGCCCTTCCCATGCATACTGCTTTCACATACGGAGAGCCCATTGCAATAGCTTTGAACGCACCGTCCTCGCTTGAGAACCCGCCTGCCATGGCAATGTCAGGGATCCTCATGCCTTTTTTGCTCAGCCTTTCAGCGAACTCGTAGACAAGGGATTCGAGGTAGAAGGTCGGTATGCCCCATTCTTCCATCATTGGCCACGGGCTCATGCCTGTTCCGCCGGGCGCACCGTCGAACGTGAGCAGGTCGATCTTTGCCTCTGATGAATATTTCACTGCCATTGCGACCTCGGTCATGGAATAAGCACCTGTCTTCAACGTCACTCGCCTGAATCCCATGTCGCGCAGTCGGTCAACCTCTGCCAGGAAACCTTCTTTTGTGACAAAGCCAAGTCTTGAATGCCGCTCGAACTCCTTTATTGCAGTGTCATTATACGCAGCCGCTATAGCAGGGTTATCGGGATCAGGTGTAACGATGTATCCTCTTTTCTTGAGCTCGATCGCGCGCTCTATTGTGTTGACCTTTATCTCGCCTCCGATGCATTTCGCACCCTGTCCCCACTTGAGTTCAATGGTGTCGAGTTCGTGCTTTGAAGAGACATATTCTGCCACGCCGAGCCTTGTGTCCTCCACGTTCATCTGCACAAGGATCTCGCCATAACCTTCATGATACTTTTTATAAGTGGTGATCCTGCGGTCCATCTCTGGCGACGCCTTGATCTTTTTATTGCTGTCAAGCACAAGTCCAGGGTCTATGCCGCATACGTTCTCTCCGCATACAAGCGTGATCCCTGCTATTGCAGCACCTGCTGCAAAGTGCTCCCAGTTCTTTCTTGCGATATCTGTCGACCCAAGAGCGCCAGTGAAAATCGGAACTTTCATGCGCACCTTCTTATCCCATCCATATTCCGTCTCAGTGTCCACCCTCGGGAAGATCGCCGTATCAGGGCCGGGATCTACTCCCTCAGGCAGTCCGAAAGCACCCACTGCATAGCCCTGGATATTCAAATGGGAATAATCCACTGGGTAGTTTTTGTCCGCGCCAGCGGTTATCGTACCGAAAGGTCCTGGATATATCACTTCTCTTCCTCTGAATGAGGATTTGAAGATCTCACAGTTCCCCCGGCATCCATCCAGGCATCGAGTGCATATCCCTGACATCGGAGATACACTCTTTGAGCGATTAAAGGTCTGCGTCGCTTCATTCGCATTTGGTTGTCTAAGATTCATTTTTGTTCACCTTAGTTACATTATTGAAGTTCTTTGCATGACCACCTCTAAACGATAGAATAAACTCTCTGCTCTCAAGTTGGGTCATGGTAGGAAGCGGAAGGTAGTTTCCCGTATAAAAATATTGTGATTCATGATTTTCGCATTCATTTTAATCTTTCATCTAACCCATGTGTCTGGAAAGACTGATAATGTGGGAACGTTTTGAGATAATTAAATTCTATGGAGGATTCAAACTGAGAAGCAAAATTACAATAAAAAATGTATCAGACCTTCCAATAAATTTTGATTATCAATACGGCCTGGCTTCTATGCTTTACTTCAAACTTGCTGGATCAGATGTCAGGCTGGCGAATGAGACCCATGCGCATCAGGGATTCAAGTTCTATACTTTTTCCAATCTTATACTGATGAACAGAAAAAAAAGCACATCGTGTCTATACTTTGAGAAAGCTTTTTTTATGATAGCTTCCCCTGATGATAGATTCATCAAGAGTTTTGCCGAGGGTCTTCTCCAGCAACCTGAATTCTATTTAGATGGACCAGAGGGCAGAGCAAATTTCGTAATTGAGCGCATGGAAATACTGAAAGAACCATCTTTAGGGGACGAATGCTGGTTCAATACCCTGTCCCCAATCTATGTCAAGACCATGCGCAAAGATAATGAAGGTTTGAAAGAGTTCGATCTCTATCCTACTGAGCCGAAGTTCTACGAGAACCTCCACAGAAATCTGGTCGAACGCTTCACTAAATTTTATAATAAAGAACCAGTGGATCATTTCGATGTGATTGAAACCGCCAACATCAAACCAAAGCGTATCAAGATAGCTGACGGTTTCCGGCGATGCAACCTGATGAACCTTCGAATCCAGGCAAGCCCTGAACTATTAAAATTTGCTTATGATGCAGGTCTTGGCGAGAAGAATGCTATGGGGTTCGGGTGTGTGGATGCAGTGGAAAAAACAACCAACTCAAAACGAACTTAAACGAACTCAGAGTTAATATTGAGTTCGTATCAGTTCGCTGTTTAACGGAAAGCTGGCAGAAAATAGTTTCACCTCGCTCTGAGAAGATTTATTATGCTTGAGATTCTTTGATGTATGGATGCTCATGAAAGCAAATAAACGGGGAAAAACGGTGGGCACAAAAATGCTGGCTGAGGGGTACGAGGAACTGAAGATGAGCCCTGAGGATATAGCCAGCATTTGTCCAGATGCGATGAGGTATCAATGCTGTTGATGGATATCACTTTCGACAGCTACTGGAAAAAAGTGCTGGAGTACGGCATAGAGCATTTTGATGATGAAAGGCTTGCGAAAGAGAGTTATCTCCGGGGCGTAACTTCGATGCTGGGGCTTCTGGTAAGCCAGGGGATGCCGCCGGAGTTCCTGGATGAACTGGCGGAGGGGATAAGGGGGGCGAAGAGGGGGATGGGGAAGTGAATAAAACTATATTTGTTTTAATGAGTATAAACTGGATAATATAATGAGAAAAGAGATTGACTACTGGTATGAACAGGCAAAAGCTGATTTGAAAAGTGCAACAGATTTATTGAAAACGGAAAACTTTTACGCTTCAGTTTTCTTTTCTCAACAGACCGCTGAGAAATCACTCAAGTCTCTTTATATTAAAGAGAAAAGGACGAGCGTTAAAACCCATAATCTCGTTTATCTTGCACGGGAACTCAATGCTCCTCAAAACATCATAAATGATTGTGCCGAATTGACACCTGATTATATTACCACACGCTACCCTGATGCTGCTACCGGCGCCCCTTTTGAGAGTTATACCAGAGAAAGCGCTGAAAGGCACCTTATGATGGCAGAGGAGGTGCGTAAATGGGTGGAAATAATGTTATTGATGAAATAGAAAAATTTGTGAAGCGGGTAAAAAAGATTATCCGCATTGAGAAGGTAATAGTCTTCGGATCAAGGGCAAGAGAGGATTATCTTGCAGATAGCGATGTAGATTTAATTATCGTTTCACGGGACTTCGAAGGAGTTCCATTTTACGAAAGAATGGATAAGCTGATCCTCCTGTGGGAAAGCCCGCTTGATCTTGAAGCCCTGTGTTACACGCCAGAGGAATTCAAGATGAAAAAGGAGGAGATCTGCATTGTAAAGCAGGCTGTGGAAGAAGGGATGGTGATAGTAGGGTGAGAAAGGAAACTGAAAACTGGTGGAAACAGGCAAACAGAGATCTTGAGAGTGCAAAGAGGATCATGGAACTCGGAGAGTATCACGTTTGTGCCTTCCTATCCCAGCAGGCTGTGGAAAAAGCATTGAAAGCGCTTTTGATAGACAGAACAGGTAACTTTCCCAGAATACATGATGTTGTTGAACTTTCAAGACGCGTTAAAGCGCCTTCGAAAATAACAGAATTATGCGCCACGATAAATCCAGCCTATACATCCACGCGCTATCCTGACGTGGCTTCGGATTTTGATAAAGTTGAAGTGGAGGAGATAGTGATATCGGCTGAGGAGATACTGGAATGGATAAAGAAAGAATTGAAATTGTAGGAAAACTCAGAGAATTCATAAAAAAACATACAGTTGAGAGGGCAATCCTTTTTGGTTCTTTTGCACGAGGAGAAGCGCGGGAAGATAGCGATATTGACTTAATTCTGGTTAGCAAAGAATTCGAAGGGAAAAGTGCATTGAAAAGACCTGTGCCGTTCTATATAGATTGGCACCTGGGGTATCCGGTTGATTTTTTGTGCTATACCCCAAAAGAATTCAATGATCTCAGGAAGCAGGTCAGCATTGTAAGCCAGGCTCTGAAGGAAGGAATAGAGATCGTATGATGAAGGAAACTATATTTGTGTATGAAATAGATAGATTTATGAAACGGGTAAAAAAGATTATCAGCGTTGAGAAGGTAATAGTCTTTGGGTCCAGGGCAAGAGGGGATTATCTTGCAGATAGCGATGTAGATCTAATTATCGTATCACGGGACTTCGAAGGAGTTCCATTTTATGAAAGAATGGATAAGCTGATCCTCCTGTGGGAAAGCCCGCTTGATCTTGATGTCCTGTGTTATACGCCAGAGGAATTCAAGATGAAAAAGGAGGAGATCTGCATTGTAAAGCAGGCTGTGGAAGAAGGCGTGGAGATAGCGGGGTGATGAAAGTGGAACAATTGCAGGAGCAGGGCATGGAGCTTTTCCATCATGAAAGGCTTGCGAAAGGTGAATTTTTATGAAAAAAGGGGAAACAAACAATAAAACAAAGGCAACAGTCAAATGCACGATATGCCGCCTGCCCATGGACTGCCCTGAATCACTGCTCCTGGCTGACCAGCATTTCTGCCCAAAGTGTTCTCGTCTTATGGATGAAGGATATGAATTCAAAGATTTTATGAGAGACCCGGATATTTCAGCGCAGCATTATGGTTACTCCCACGAGGTGGCTCAAGAGATGGCAGAGGTAATGTTCCAGGATCACTGGAAGAAAGTGAAGGAGCCAGGCAAAGAGAACGAGGCTCTTGCAAAGGAGTTCTTTTACCATGGCGCGACCCAGGCACTTGGATTTTTGATAAGTGCGGGAATGCCGCCGTGGTTTTTGGATAATCTGGAGAAGCAGATAAGGGTGGTGAAGGAGATCAGGAGGGGGAGGGGAAGTGATGGAAATTGTAATACCTGCGCTTAATGATGTGTGGATGGATAATGGTGTTGAGACACTCTATAGACTTTTGAAAGAGGCGCAGAATAGTAGTTTTATTGTAAAGATTGATAATAATTCTCTGATAATTACCGTGTCAGATTACGATAAATTCAAAGAATCTGTTGGTATTGCAGTAAAGAACAGAAGGTCAAATTTATTTGTTATAGATGAAGATAAAAAGCTAGGTGAAAAGAAGGAGGTAAAGAAGGATTATATCCTTATCCAAGAAGGAAAGAAGGTTGGAGGAAAAGTAGCCTTTAAAGAGGAATTGTATAACGAAAAAACCACTGCTGATACTGTTAATAGGATATTTGATTTGATTGCAGAAAAAGGCGAACGCAGGTGTGTTGTCTGCGGAAGACAGTTTTCCAAATCCATGAAAAAACTTCAGCAAGCAGCCTATCCATTTGTCACAAAGATTAAAAGCCTTAGTGGTGTAAGAAGTTACAAGGACGGTGAGGTTTATTCTTTTAAAGAATACTTTGAGGACTTTTGCCCTACCTGTTATCTAATAGGAATCGCCGAGTGGTTAGACGATGGAATAATTTATCGCACAGTCCCTGGCGAAAAGTCAACATTGTTTTTACCTCGGTTTAATAAATTAGACGAGCTAATAAAATTCAAAAATACATACCGTTCACTCTTAAATAAAAATGATAGATATAGGAATATACGAGTTAAAATAGGTAGCGAAGAAACAGAAAATACATCTGGTTCTTTTAGCACTTTGCTTTGCTTCTATGAGAAATTTTTCTTTAGTGTTGACAAAAAAGATTTAATCGGAAAATCATGGGCTATGATGGAAGTGCCATTTGGCGCCGTCAAAAATATTAAGCTTAATGTTATCGACCTTACGGAGTCAGTTTTGCGAGTTATCAAAGAACTTTCTGAAGATAAAATAAGCATCTATAAAGGAATAATCACAGAGATGTTCTTCTTTTACGACAATCCGAAAGTCGCTCCTGTTGATTGGGACTTAACAAATGAGATAAGGGAGAATATCTCAGAGGCAATCCTTGAAGATGATTTCCGCTCGTTTGCAATAAACCTTCTTCCAAGGAAGGGCGGTCATGTAGGCTATTCTAAAGACACCAGACAAAATATAGAAGATTTAATATATGCATGGAGGTTGAAAAATATGGGACTGGATGAAGAACAGTTAAAAACTATTAAGTCCGCTGGTAGAACAATTGCAGCGGCTTCTAAAGACCATCGAAGCCTTTTATATAAGTTGGATAAAGCGAAAGATAAAACGGCTTTGTTAGATGCACTGCGGCAGGTAAGTCGAAGAATTGCAGGATTGAAAGTAGAAGAGAAAGAAAAATATAAGGGATTTATTTATCCCCTTGCTCTCGAGGATATTGTTTCATTATTAGAAAAGCATGAATCTAATAACAGGTTTATTGAGGATATTAAAAATACTTTGGTAATCTTCTCATGTGTTGAATTTTCAAGACTAGAATATATTGGAGAAAGAAAGGAAGGTGATTAAATGAGTGAATTGAAAGGACTAAATGTTGTGTGGCTTTCAGAAACAGACCTGACAAATCTGAATGCTGGAGAAGGTGAGAGTAACTTCATAGACGTAAAGAAGTTCAAAAAAGACGGTGTTGAGTACCCCTATGTAAGCGGACAGGCAATGAGGTTTTACCTCAAAGAGGCGATGAGAAGGAGCTTAGAAGATAAGGAGTATATGTGCATCCCTGATGATCAAGGAGAAACATGTGGGGAAATAAAGAGATGTTTAATGTGCGATCTTTTTGGTTTCATGACAACCGAAAAAGGAAAAGGCGCTAAAACAAGGGTTTCTCCAGTGAAGGTTTCACCAGCAGTAGGGTTGCTGCCTTTTGATGAGAATGCAGCAAGTGGCGGCACAGATTTTCTTACAAGGCGGCATAGAGTTTCTGAAGGTAAAAAGATGGAAGGTGACATTGTTAATGTTGAGATTGGCACAAATATCTACAAAGGTGGGATTTCTATTGATATGGTGCGCGTTGGTGGTGATGAAAAAGTAGACGAAGATAAAAGAACTGTCTCTATAGAAAACTTTGTGGATATCTCTGAGAAAAAGAAGCGAGTAAAGAAAACGCTTGAAGCGCTTAGATATCTCGCTGATTATTCAAAGCAGGCACGACTTCTAACAGATTTTACACCGGATGTAATCGCTATTTCGTTACAGAATAAATACTCTCATAGACTCCAGAAACTTTTTGAACTTAATAATGAGAGAGAACTGAACATCCAACGGTTGAATGAGATAATAGACGACGTTTCAAACTACAGCGATAAAATACTATTTGGCATGGTTTCAGGCGTAGTTAAAAACGAGGCTGAAGTGAAAAAAGCTGTTGAAGCAAAAGGCATCAAAGTAAAAACACCAAGCGATGTTTTCAACGAGGCAACAAATCTGGTGAAATGATGCTTGGATTTAAATTCAGGCTCGATGGACTGTATTTCACCACTTTTAGAAAACCTACATCGACGAGCCTTATAATGAGCTATTCGATTCCTCCTTACACTACTATTAGAGGACTTATATCTAATGCTCTGGGTCTAAAAAGAGATGACCTCTCAGTTCAGGATTGGATAAAGATAGGTTTAAAACCAAACAGCTTTTCAAATAGATCAAGAGAAATGGCAAAGATGTTGAAACTCAAAGGCACTGGTGAAACGCACCAGAAGATTTTCCCCTCATCACCAATGTTTAAAGAATTCCTAGTTTCACCATCTTATGAAATATACATAGCAGGAGAAGACGACAAAATTAGTCGCATTTACAATGCCTTGCTTCAGCCAGCCAGACCACTTTACATCGGGGCCTCGGATGACCTCGCGGATATCGAACCCTCGATGCCTATTGAAATCAAAGAAGTTAGCGTGAAAGAAATCTCTGGAGTAATCGAAGGCGTTCATGAAAAATGCTTAGTGGAAAATATCCCATACAAATTCATTAAAAAAGGCAAAGATTTTTCACTGGAATCCAAGACTGTATCTATACCGCAAAATGGCACAATACTTCTAAAGGAAGAAATTGTATGTTGGAGATTTGATGGAGATAACATATGGCTGGGGTGAGAAAATCTAAAGTTAGGAAAAAGGTTTCTAAGATCATTCCCCCAAAAGAAATTTGCACTTTTAAAGAGTTTTTGGGAGATATTGATGTAAGTTATGATGATGAAAAGGAATGGAATGATGGCAGCTGTACTTTTTTGATTGCAAATTTAGAAGAGGAACAGATTACTATTTTAGAAGATGTAGGGCTTCATAAGTTAGGATATGACTTATTCTACTCCGAAACTGACAAAATAAATGTAAATGAGAAACTACGATATATAAAGCCCTTTTTTATGAAAGAAGAAAAGACCAAGTGGGATGAGATAATTGGCAAAATAATCGAAATTGAGAGAAAATACTCAAGCGAAGGTGGAACGTGCCCTTTTGTTCCTTCAATTTTTCAACTCCATATAGTCGCCAAATGGAGTGGCAATATCACTACAAATACAACAGAGTTCAAAGATTTTGTCACGGATTTGAATAGCTTTTTAGTTGAAAGTCTAAAAGATAACCTTGACAATAAATATAAAGGGCATTATTTTTGGCAAACTATTACCGCATTGAGACATGGCTATTCGCATGATACAACAAAATGGAGAGAAGAGAATAAAATGAAAATTGCTCAGAATACTATGAAATTTTTTCAAGATGTTATTGGAAAAGGGCAACCTAATACATCAGTTGGTTTTGTCACATGTCAGTTTAAGTTGTTAGAGCTTTGTTCAGATTTTTTAGATTCTCTTAGAGGATAAAATGGAACGTTTTGCCAAACTTCAATGTACTTGTAATAAATGTAACTTTATAGTAAGTACCTTTATGAAAAAGTGTCCCATATGCCATATTGATTTAACTTGGGAAACAAATAATAAATATTTCCAAACTCTGCATGGTCATACAATCGACTCGGTCAAGATTCTCAGGGCATACATAGAAACAAACTTTGACGTAATCGAGCAATTCTGTGACCGATGGCAGTTGAATAGAGAATCCTTCTTGAAAAGCTTGTTTATCACAGTTTATCTACATGATATTGGAAAATTAACCACGCAATTTCAAGAAAATATCAGAAACGGAAGGTCTTCTCAGAAGTATCCACATGCTTTTTATAGTCAGTTTATTTTAAATGAGATTGATTTTTCAAATTTACTTGATGTGCCCATTGAAAAGGCAGCAATATTGGGCCATCATACCCAGCTATACTCCCAGTTGTACGCTGGAGATGAAGGATTTGATAACCCTTCATTTCTTGAAAAGGACATAAATGCTTTTGTTAGAAACTCAAAAGACATTTATATCGAACTTGGTTTCGATAAGTGGTTTTTATTTGATGGATTAGACATTAATTCATTGCCTGAGTCAAGAAAATTCTGGGGGATATTGAGGGATTATCGTAACGACTTGATTACTGAGACTTCTTCATTCGATGATAAAGAAAAGTTGAAATCTATTTTCTGTTATATATTCTCCATCCTTGAAACCTGTGACGACTATTCGAGTGCCGAGTTTTCAGAGTTTATAAGTGAATACAGCAGTAATGATAGCGTATTTGATTCAGTTATGAAAGAACCGACCAAGTATGTTCCATGGCTTTATGTTGATAACCCATATGAGAAAATTCTAGGCGAAAACAGTCCCTACGATTATCAGAAAGATGAGCCAGAAAAACTCTGTGGAGATGTTCCATTTTATGGCTTACTTTTTGCTCCATGCGGCAGGGGAAAAACAGAGACCGCCCTTATCTGGGCTTTAAAAGCCATGAGAAAATACAAAAGGAATAAAATTGTTTTTGCCATGCCTACTCAGATTACCAGCAATGCAATGTGGGAAAGATTTTGTAGATTATTTGATAAGTACTTATTTAGTTTAGATTTAAAATATGATAAGTTTCTTCAATTGGGGGCGATTGATAGTAACTTAATAATACAATTTGAGAATAACAAACATTCTTTATCTAGTAAAGCGATTGTTTTAAAACTTGATGAGAAAAAGTGGAAGATTTCTGATGGTGCTTTAGAATATATTCTAAAAGAGGAAGATTCAGGGTTAAGTATTTATGAATCGGGGAAAAAATATGTTGGGTTATTTCATGGAAAGAGCTTCATAAAGTTAAAAGGGGAAAAAAAGAGAGAAAAAGAAGACGATGAAGACTTAACCACCGAAGATTTAGATGAAGTCAAAGGAGAAACTTTCAAAGGTAACGTATTTTTTAAACCTATTACTGTTACAACGATTGACCATTTGATATATTCTTTTATTCATGGATTCTCACAGGCTGATTTCACCTTAGGTAATCTCCAGAATGCGGTTATAGTATTCGATGAAGTGCACTATTATGAAAAGAACCTCGATGATCAAAATAAATCGACCTTAGATCATCTTGCAACTTTACTCCAGATTTTAAAAGAAATGAAAATACCAAATCTGCTAATGTCAGGTACTTTACCTGATTTCTTTGTAAAGGAAGTAAAACAAATAAATTCAGACTATGAGGGACCGTATACCGATAATGATGGTTTATTTTTTGAACCTTTCAAACTCAACATATCTAAGGAAAAGTTAGTGACAAAAGAGGCAATAAACAAGGAAATTATTGACGAGATTATTGAAAATTATAATAAAGGTTTAGTACAGTTCATCATACTGAATACCATTGAAAGAAGTAAATCTATTTATGATGCTTTAATCACCAATTTACCCCAGTCAGAAGAGCATGAAAAGATAATCCTTCATCATTCACAGTTCACTTATCAAGACCGTGCAGATAAAGAACGAGACATCTTACAGAAACTAAATAAAGAAAAATTACGACCATTTATTCTTGTTGCCACACAGGTTATTGAAATAAGTCTTGATATTTCATGCGATATAATGTATACAGAGCTGGCGCCCGGAGATGCCCTTGGACAACGAGGTGGCAGACTTAACAGAAAAGGACAGACATGGATTTCAAACGACTTTGAACATGCAATGAAGATTTTTATGCCCGAAGAACTTGATAAGGACAAACCAAAGAAAAGACCTTATGATTTGGATCTCCTTAAAAAGACACTGAAAGTTATTGAAGATGGACCATGTTCGTACTTCAAGTTGAAAAAATTATGTGATGAAGTATATTCGGCTTATAGACTAATCACACCGACATCTTTACGAAATGTCTTCAACGAATGTTGCATCTTTGGTTATTCACCCAAAAATATAAACTTTGGAGACGAAGAAAAAGGTAGATTAATCCAAATCCGAAGCGATGAAGTTCAGAAATTCGATGTCATACCCTGGGAATATTACGATGGTGATGAACGCAATTTAATTGTAGAAAATCAGGCAAAAGTTCCTATATGGTGGTACAAGCAAGATGAAAAGGAACATGGAGAGCTATTCTGTTTTAATAACGTATCTAAAAAAGTTGGTAGAAAAGATAAAAACTATTGGATAACCAGAATACCTTACTCTAAACAAAAAGGTTTTAATTTTAAAAAGCCACTCGATTGTCCTCCCCCATCCATGTCAGTAATCATTTAGCCCCTTTTATCACCACTTTCCAAATTCCTAAATTCCCGTTAAATTAGGCACTATATAAACCACTTCTCACATAATTCTTTCGCTGCTTTTCGAAAAAATACCTTCATCCTCCGAAAAATTTATATTATCATAGTGCCTATATAGGCATTATGAGCTTTATCCGGTATAAGAAATTTGGAAACATAGAATATGCATATGAAATAACCGCCTACTGGGACCGCGAACAAAAGAAATCTCGTCAAGACACAAAATATCTTGGTATTGTTGTTGATAAAGAAGCCAAAATCTTCAAAAAGAAGGAGAAAAAGCAATTCGAGGAAGAAAAATTAATTCTGGATTTTGGAGATACATACATTCTCAATGAATTCATGAAAAAAACAAAGATAAGAGACACTTTATTCAAAGTTTTTGGAGATAGGACTGAATATCTGTTAGCTCTGATTTATTATCGACTATGCTATCCTTCCGCAATGATGTATGCAAAAACCTGGTATCAGGGCAGCTATGCCAGATTTATATCCAAGGATATCGATCTTTCTTCCCAGAGAATAAGTGATTTCCTGAAAGCAATCGGTGAAGAACACCTCCAAAGGGAATATTTTAAGAATCACATATCTCTGCTCGCTAAAACAAATGAAGGCATCATAATTGACGCAACATCTATGCCAAATCAGATCCATTTTCCATTCAACACATGGGGATATAACGATGGCGGAATAGACAAACAGATCAGACTTCTATTTGTGATTGATAAAAAGAGTTCTCTACCACTTTATTTCAGATATCTCCCTGGAAATATCGTTGATGTATCGTCTCTTACAACGACAATAGAAGAACTCAAAAAACATGATATCAATAGTAGTTTTGCTCTTGTCGATGCTGGATTTTACTCTGAAGATAATATTAAAGAGTTATATTTAGAAGAAATAGATTTTCTTACACGATTGCCGTCAAAAAGAAAATTATACAAAGACCTTATCAAGGAGGCTATGCCTGATATTGAAACATTCAAAAATGCTGTGAAATATGGAGACAGAATTCTGTTTGTCAAACAAAAAAAAGTAAATCTTTTTGGCAACGAGGGGTATGCCCATATTGTTCTTGATCCTGAAAGAAAAGGTAGGGAAACAAAAAAGCTGCTAATAAATGCAATTGAGAATAAAGAATATGATGAAGAAAATGTCGAACTTGAACTCTTGAAAAGTGGGGCAATGATTCTCGTTTCATCATTTGATATTGATAAAAAAGAGGTTGTGCCTCTTTATTATATGAGACAAATGGTTGAAAAATTAATCGGGTTTGCTAAAGATGATCTGGATCTAATTCCTTTGAGGGTTCATAGAGAAGAAACGTTAAGAGGCTACTTGCTCCTCATTTTTATTACGTTGACAGTATTTGCACTAATGAACAAAGAGATCGATAACGATTATACTGTGGAGGAAGCTCTGCTGACTATGAGAAATTTGAAATGCAAAGTGTATGATAAAGAGTTAATCGTTCAGGAACTGGCAAAACAACAGAAAGAAGTTGTTGAAAAACTAAATATCATAGTGCCTAAAAAGATGGGAATTTAGGAAATTCCTACCCCAAAGCCTCCCACAAACCTATCCCG
>JAPZAV010000036.1 GCA_027460465.1 Candidatus Methanoperedens sp.
AATGGCAAATAGAAATGAGGCAATAAAAGCCTTTCGTGAGGCAAGAATCGCTGGCGAAAAAAAGCTGTTCAGAGGGGAGATCTCCTGGGAGCAGTTTGCAGCCACAATGATAGATCGTGAGCTCACCCTGAAAGAAATGGGGGTGAGCCTGTGAACTATTTTTCAAAACTTGTTTTTTATGTCAATCCCTGCGGGCATAAAACACTCGTGACCGATACCTTCCGTGAGTTCGCACAAAAAAACAGCGTGAACGTGTGCAGAAAATGCAATAAGGAGGGGTTCTGATGACCCTTCCTGATAACAACCCCAGGATAAAAGAAGCGATGGACACGCTTCTCAAGATGTTCGATGAGGAGAATCTGGAGAAGGTAGCCAGGGCGGTGTTCAGAAGCGAGGGCAGCAGCATCCCTGCTGATAAATGGAGCTTCTTAAATCGCATCCTGATGTATCTTCACAATACCGAGGATGCAAGAGGGTTCAGGCAGTGGCAGCAGGTGGGCAGGTATGTAAAGAAGGGGTCAAAGGCATTCTACATTATCGCACCAGTGACCAGGAAGATCACTGCAGAGAAAAACCTGGAATCAGGCGAGATGGTCAGAGAGGAGAGAACGGTACTGGCAGGCTTTAAAGGCATCCCTGTTTTCCGCATCGAGGATACTGACGGTGCGCCGGTGATCAGGGAAGAGTACCAGATAAATATTCCCTGTGAGTTCGAGGGCATCATCCAGGAGCTTGGGCTTCGGGTCCAGCCTGTGAGGTTCTGCGGTGCTGCTTACGGCTCGTATAACCTGATCAGCAGGGAGATCAGGCTTGCATCCCCTGATATCGAGGTGTTCCTTCACGAGCTATCGCATGCTGTGGACGATAAGCTGAACGGATTGAAGCCAGGGCAGAAAAGAGATCAGGAAGTGACTGCAGAGTTCAGCGCTGCGGTGATCGCTCAGCTGATGGGCTACAGGATCCCACTGGGCAATGTCAGGGAGTACATCGAGCAGTACAGCTTTCGTGAGCTTATGAGCTGTCTGGCGAGGATCGAGAAGATCGTGAGCTACGTGATCGAGAGGACGACGGCAGGCATCAAAGAGCCTGTCGTTTGTTCTGGAGGCAGGACATGAAGGCGGGATGGACGAAAGAGCGGTTGATGGCTTATTATGCGCTTACAGAGGCGCAGTATGAGAGGGGGCTGAGGTGTTCGAAGGGGATCAGTAGTTGAAGAGATAAGAGGCTGTAGTCCCTGTGGTGCTGGTAACACCTAGGGCCCGCTAATACCCATAGAGATTGTTCCAATTTATTGCTCTACGGCAAAAGAGGATATACGTGAAAAGCTTAGTATATTAAGATAAATGTTTAAGCTACATTTGAAAGATAACTTAAAAAACTATTAGAAAGAGCACTTATAGGAGTATGAAATATGGATGTGGCGGTGGTTACCAGCTCACTTGTTGCCAGTCTATTAATCTTTCTCTATCTCCGTAGTATTAGGAAGGCTAAGGTTGCAACCGTATATATTTCTCCTGAAATCGGATATCCAAAAGCTGTAGCTGAGTTTCATAAAAGATTTATTAATAAAAGGATTTCGAAAATATTAATCATTTTTTTGGTCTTTTTGCTTACGTTGATATTATCTTTCTCTTCTTTTATGTCTCTTCCAATTACAAGTCCAATGACAGGTTCAATTTCAGTTTCTTCCTCTCCTTCTGGCGTCAGCGTATACCTTGATGGAATTTATCAGGGTACAACTCCTAAGACATTAACAGACGTCACCCCTGGCATCCACACTGTAAATTGCAAGCTTTCAGGTTATTCGGACTATGAAATTACAGCAACGGTTACTGCTGGTGCCACTGCAACAGTAATTTGCTCTTTATCACCGTCAGGCGCACCTATAATTAAAGTTGTCTCTGAACCAGCATACATTATACCCGGCCAGACATCAGTAATTAAAGTCACTGTTACAGGAAAGGACAATCAAGCCATTTCAGGGGCCAGAATAATGCTCTCCTCACAGCCTGACGGTAATGTCAGTCCTGCATTAGGGATAACGGATTTAAATGGGCAGTTTGTTTCAACCTTCAACGGAATTGCTGAAGGAAAAGTTACTGTCCGTGCCTTAGTGAAGATAGAAGGTTTTGCCGATGATAAAGTAGATACCCAGATCGAAATTGGTCCACCACACCCCAGCCCACAAGCACCTATTAATGTTATTTTGCTGTTTCTAATCTTGCTCGCATTTCTTGCAGCTAGTATCTACCTTATCACTAAGAAAAAAGAGCCTAAAGCGAACTCTTTGAAAATCCCAACCAAAATGTACGAAGGCGATTCAAACATAATAGTCTTACGTTTAGCAGAATGGATTGCCCTTGCGTCAAATGGGAAAGCACATCCACTGTTTCTCATAGATGCGAACAGCAAGAAGCAGCCGCTGGGAATAGATATTCCACCTGCTTTTTCCCCAAAATTTGGCAGTGTCCTAATTTATACCGCATAATTAAATTTAAAAAATTCCTCCCAACCCCATTGATGATCTGCCAAACCTTCAATCATTCCAGGAGTCTCGCTTTTTGTCAACTTATCCATAAAATTCCAATAAAAATGAA
>JAPZAV010000037.1 GCA_027460465.1 Candidatus Methanoperedens sp.
GATTATTCCTGGATCATCATTGCAATTGCTCTGGCAGGTGCATTATTGGCAATTACAATACCTGTGTTCTCGTATTATCAAGTTGATGAAAACTTGAAAGATGAAGTAAGATTCGGGAACCTTGTGGACGGATGGAGGTTTATTCAGATTGCATCGTGGGGGAAGACTTTAAATGCTGTCGGGGGAGCGCCAATGGTCAGATTAGTGGAGCTTGACTTCAACAGGAAACGGGTGCGACAGACCAGCCTCCCAGCTTTCAGCAAGGCTACAAACGACTGGAAGCAGAGACAGACAGCTTTCAAGACACTGGATGAAGTAAAATTAAACGCAGGAACTGCGACATCTCCCACACCAGCTCCTTTATCAACCCGCATCGCTGCGCCAGCTTCATCAACGACGGTAGGTTCGAACCTTATCGCAAACCCGGGCTTTGAGAACGGGAGCACATCACCTCTGAATTGGACTCTTGTGACCAGTAATGGAAACACCCCTTCATGGGATACGGTCTTCCATACAGGTACTCGATCTTTAAGAATAAGCATCTCCGGGACAATTGATAAAGAAAGCGGATACCCGAAATCTGACCTGATGGAAGCCAGACCTCTTGCGACCTATACATTCTCAGCATGGGTCAAAACGCAAAACACAGGAGGAACAAATAATCCTGGAGTAAGAGTCGTTGAGTCTGATGCAAATAACAGATGGCTGCGATCCACAACCCTGATGTTCAGTAAGGGAACAAATGACTGGACGCAGAGACAGACGACTTTCAAAACAGGTTCTGATACGGTCTATCTTTACATCTATGCATTTATCTGGAATGGATATGGAACTATGTGGCTGGATGATATGGAGATTTACGAAGAGGGAACCGATCAGAATATCATTTCCAATGATAGCATTCCCAGTGGTGGATCTGAAAAGGGTGTTGAGAATAATGTAGAAGCAGGTTCTTTCAATATATATGGACCAGTTATCTTAATATTCATGGCTGTAATTTCGCTCTTATTATTGAGAAAGTATATTATGGGAAAAAAGTTTTATAAAGACGATAATAAAGCCGAAATTAAAGTAGAAAATGAAAAACCAGGAATAGAAAAAAAATACCATATTTTCGCCATTGCAAGCGGTAAAGGCGGCGTGGGCAAAACCACTATTGCAGCCAATCTTGGGATCATGCTTTCAAAGTTACATAAAAAAGTAACGATCATCGACATGGATCTCGCCATGCCTAATCTTGAAATAATCACCGGCTTAAAAAGTACTCCTGTTGGCCTGATCGATGTTTTGGAAGGAAGGCTGGGATTGGATCGTGTTACATATGCAGGGCCTGAGGGAATAAAGATTATTCCTCCCGGGGTCATGCTGGAAGGCTACAGCAAAGAAGAGACCAAACGAAAAATAACCGAGTTGTTAAGAAATCTTCCTGTTGATAATGATTATATAATACTGGATATGCCTCCTGGCAGAGAAGCTATAGATGTATTGTCAGGTAATGATATTGGAGTGTTACTCGTTGTTAATTCCAACAAACCTTCCATACTGGATGCTGTAAATATAAAGGTGATTCTGGAGAAAAAGGATGTCAAGATCCTGGGTGTGATATTAAATAGATACTATCGCGAACCGGAATTGATAGATGAAATAGAAAAGATTCTTGATTCAAAAGTTGTAGCTGTTATTCCTGAAAGTAAGCTGGTTAATGACGCATATATGTATGAAGAATGTTTTGTTGTCGCGAAAGCTGGCAGTGCTCCAGCGAAAGAATTGATGGATCTCGCTAAAGAAATAACAGGAACTGGATAATATCCTATTTTTCGAGATTGACTTCTGCTTTTTGCCCGTTTAAGTTCAACATTAATTTTTTCGGACTTCTGTCCTCTCTGAGTGGTTCAAAGAAAATAGCGCCTTCTCTCATTGCTCTGGCGGCTAAATTGGTCTGGACTATTTCTGCACTTCTTTTTACCTGCACTCTTTCATATTGCAGTCCGATATTATCTATGACCACAGTGGAAGGACCAATATTAAATGGCTTTTCCACATTCTCTATATTTTTAGCAATTATCCAGACATTTGTATACAGGACAGATGAGTCCACCCTTGTTACATTAATTTCAAATCCATTTATTGCAAATGGAGTACCCATTTTTCCGATAATATTCATGGTTATCTCAGGCGTAACTACTGGAGTTGTTTCAGGTGCAGTTATTTTAGGTGTGACCTTGATTGAGGATGAATCATTGCTGCCGGTTGAGGATTTGGCATTCATGGCAGGAACAGAAGCATTTTCTTTTATATCCAGATATTGATATATTATCAAAGTAGAGAAAATAAGTAGCACAGCAGCTATTCCAATAATATATTTTCTTTGCTGTGACTTTCCCCTGTTCCTTTCTTTCCATCCCCTGAACGACGAACGTTTATCTATTATCTTTTTTTCATCATTCATATTACATGACTTTCGGACATTTCAATTTTCATAACGGATTAAGCTGAAGAAATTTAAAATTATATTGATTTCCATATATATCTTTAATCCCTAAAGAATTTATACAATCAAATGCAAATTCTAACTTCTTCAT
>JAPZAV010000038.1 GCA_027460465.1 Candidatus Methanoperedens sp.
TGTTACACTAGTGTTTTACACTATCGGTGCAGTTTTTTCTTTGTGGAAATTGAGAAAATTACGAATGCTTAGAGGCAATGATAAAAATGTTATCTTTCAATTTCTATGAAAGAATACAGACGGCATTTTGACGCCATAGTGCAAAGGTTAAATAGTTCTGTTGTTTTTCTATGGCGGCATCTGGGTTAGCGGAGGTTCTGCATAAAATTCAGAGGAGGCTGAGAACCATTGGGTAAAATAAGACGCAATGCACTCGCCAGTGTGCCGCCTTTAGTGCTGGCTCTGGTAGTGGGCTTTGTCATAATTGTGCTTGCAACAATCTTTCCGGAGATTAAGCAGACAATTATCGAAATTGCCCATGCTTTAAGCAGGATGTGAGTTTCTTACTCACATTCTTTTTCTTTTTTTGGCTCGGTTCAACGCAATCCCCCACTCGGCTTAAACGCCTTGAACTTCTCGTATCGCCGCTTCATAAAACACTCATTCTCAAGCATATCCAAAACGCTTAATTCTGTGCCTCATCTCAGTTTTTGATAGCCATAGTTATTTAAACTCACAAATCCATACAATATTTTGGAGTAAATAATATATAAAAAGGTGAATAATAATTTACCGATAACTACTTAACTGTTCGAGTCAATGCAAAAACATGGGAGGAATATATCCTGTTCGAAGCGATATGTGAAAACTGTGGAAATTATATTGATAACTGCAAGTGTACGTGTCCTTATTGTGATGAAATCGCTCTCTGCGAGTGTTGCATTGGACAATATACAGTGACCGGTGGATAAATTTCTTTGAGAACCCGGTGATGCAGAGCATGACTAGAGATGACTTCATCTGGATGGCTGGGGGACCTCAGGGCAGCGGGGTTGATTCCAGCGCCAATATTTTCGCCAGAGCATGCTGCTATGGAGGATTGCACGTATATGGACAGAGAGAATATCACTCCAATATAAAAGGACTGCACAGTTATTTTCATATCAGGGTATCGCCAGAAGAAATAGGATCCATTGCAAGCCGCGTGGACCTTCTGTGCACCTTTGATGCAGATAGCGTCGTGAGGCATATCTGGGAGGTATCGCAGGGCGGGGGGATCATCTGTGATACAGAAGTGCTGGGGAAACGTATCATGGAGATCCCGACACTTTCAGCTTCTTTCAGAGAAGAATTCCAGAAGACACTGGATGAAAAAGGGATAAAACCCGAAACTGTGGGCGATCTCATCAACGAAGTAAAAAAGAATGGTATAAAGATATACCCTGTTCCATATCTTGAGCTGCTGCAGGGACTGGGGAAAGAAATTGGTGAAGAAAAACTCAGCAAACTCACAATAATGACAAACACCATGGCTCTTGGAATATCCTTCGGTCTGATCAAGTATGACAAAAAATTCGTAAATAAGGCTATTGAGAAGATCTTTGAGAAAAAGGCAAAGCTCATTTCTACGAACATAGTTGCCTTCAGCAGAGCCTATGATTATGCCATGAAAAATTTTGGCGATTCAGGTTTCAGTCTGAACCCGGTTGAAACCGATGAGAAAAGGATTTACCTTCAGGGGACGCAGGCAGTTGCGCTGGGAAAGATCGCGGGAGGGTGCAGGTTCCAGAGCTATTATCCGATCACACCTGCCGGAGATGAGAGCGAATACCTTGAAGAGAACCAGGTGTTCGAACTTGAAAAAGAAGGCATCAGCCAGGCAGGCGGGTCTATCATCGTGATCCAGACCGAGGATGAGATCGCAGCTGTCAACATGGCCTCAGGGGCTGCGCTCACAGGAGCAAGAGCAGCCACAAGCACCTCTGGACCCGGGTTTTCATTGATGGCGGAAGGGCTCGGCTGGGCAGGGATCAATGAAGTCCCGACAGTGATCAGTTATTATCAGAGAGGCGGACCTTCCACAGGACTTCCCACAAGGCACGGGCAGGATGACCTGAGATTCGCGCTCCATGCATCTCACGGTGAGTTCCCCAGGATCATTCTATGTTCCGGCGATCTTGATGAGTGCTTCTATGATGCGGCTTCTGCCTTCAACTATGCAGAGCGCTATCAGACCCCCGTCATCCATCTAACAGACAAGGCTCTGGCAAACAGCAGCAGGAGCTGCAGGATCTTTGATAGAAGCCGGGTGAAAATAGAACGCGGGCAGCTTCTTAAAGAGGATGACGTGCGGAAAAAAGAGTATAAACGCTTCCAGATCACAGAATCCGGCATCTCGCCCAGACTGCCTCTCGGGACTCCTGGCGCAATATTCTGGAATACGGGCGATGAACATAATGAACTGGGACACGTCACAGAAAACCCAATGATGCGGACGGTCATGATGGAGAAAAGGATGAAAAAGCTCGAGCTTGCTGATAAGGAGATCCCGGCACAGGAAAGGGTCAACTTCTTCGGGGATAATGACGCTGCTGTTACCATAGTAAGCTGGGGCTCGCCTAAAGGTGCGATACTTGAAGCCATGGACAGACTGCGTCAGCAGGGTCATAAGATCAACTTTCTGCAGATCCGAATGATGCATCCTCTCCCGACGGACTACGTCGCAGAGGTACTGGCAAAGGCAAAAAAGAAAATCGCTGTGGAAGGAAACTATTCTGCCCAGATGGCAGGGATAATCAGAGAGAGAACAGGTATGGATATGGATTATTTTGTGCTGAAATGGAACGGAAGACCCATGACTTCGGATGAGGTATACGATGCACTGCTGCTGATCATGCAGGACAAAGCACCCAAGAGGCAGGTGTTGATGTATGGCACTTAAGATGGCTGATTACAGGACCCCGCTTTTCAACGACTGGTGCCCTGGATGTGGAAATTTCGGAATCCTCACTGCAGTGCAGATGGTGCTGGTTGATATGCAGCTTGAGCCTTCGAAAGTGGCGATATTCTCTGGCATAGGCTGCCATGCCAAGATGCCGCACTGGGTCAAAGCCTACGGGATCCATACAATGCACGGAAGACCGCTCCCTTTCGCGATAGGCGCTAAGCTCGCAAATCCCGACATCGAAGTGCTTGCTTTTGGAGGCGATGGGGACGGTCTGGGAATAGGGGCAGGGCACTTTGTTAACACAGGGAGGAGAAATATAGATATGACCTATCTCATCCACGACAACGGAGTCTATGGTCTGACGAAAGGACAGGCATCGCCGACGCTCAAACTTGGCCTTCAGACAAAAGCTCTCCCAAAGCCGAACATCAACGAAGGGATAAATCCGATCGCACTTGCGCTTGCCTCAGGATATACCTTCATAGCAAGAGGATATGCCTTTGATGTCGCACATCTCAAAGAGATGATAAAAAGAGCAATCACGCATCGAGGATTGGCTCTGGTCGTGGTGCAGCAGCCATGTCCCACCTACAACAACATTAACACGAAGGACTGGTATGGAGGGGAAGACCGCATCGACCCTGCCACAGGCAAACCTGTCCCCAGGGTGTACAAACTTGAAGACACAGGCTATGACGGCGTGGTGCGCAAACCGGAAGAGGCATTTCCAAAGACAGTGGCTGCATTGACAAAGGCGCAGGAATGGGGGGACAGGATCCCGATGGGGTTATTCTACCAGAATGAGCTTGTGTCAACATATCAGGAAAGATTATCGCAGAGGATAGCTGACTATCTTCAAAATCCACCTGCAAAGCAGGTCATAAGCGACGCGCAGGGAAGATCATTGACCAGTATAGACAGGATGCTGGATGAATTGAAGGTGACCTGAGACCTGCTCCCGGGCGAAATATTTAATAAACACTAGCTACCAGTGGATAGTATGATGATCGAACTGATAATAATATTTCTGGCCATCATAGCCGTGATCGCTGCGTACTTTATTCTGAAAAAAGTATCGCACCTGATCATAAACACCATTCTTGGTCTGATCCTTCTTGCAGTGAGCAACTTCGCTTTCAACCTGGGCATAGGTTATACGGTTGCGGTAATACTGGTCTGCGCCTTCGGAGGCATACCCGGTGCAATCCTTGTGATCCTGCTTCACCACTTTGGCGTGGCTTTCACGTGAATGATCAGTACACGTACATATTCCCGTACGGTCTGTGCGAGAGAGGGACAAGTTTCGTAAAGCTCCTGCTCATCACTTCATTCAGATCGAACCCGAAGTATTCGCAGAACTCCTTGAGATAAGATCCTATGAGCTTCATATCCTCCTCATTCAGCTCAAGGCAATTCACTTCCTTACCGAGATGGTACGGGTCTATTTTTCCGCGGATGTATATCACCCCTCCGTGCATGCCTGTCCCCACATAGTCGCCCACGATCTGGTCTTTGCCGTTCATACCGAGCAGGATCATGATACCTCCTGCCATGTATTCTCCAAAGAAGTCGCCGGCAGTTCCGCCTGCCACGATGACAGGCACCTGTTTCTTGTATTCTTTCATATGGATCCCGACACGGTAGCCTGCATCCCCTTTGATGTAAACTCTTCCTCCACGCATGCCATAACCAATGATATCCCCGGCGCTGCCGTGTATGATTATCTCGCCAGCATTCATGGTATTCGCTATTCCGTCCTGCCCGTTTGCATTTACAATTATCCTGGGTCCGTTCATGAAAGCGCCGAGATCGTTTCCAGGGGTACCGTTGATCGTTATCTTTATGCTTTCATTGAGTCCGTCACCTATGTACCTCTGTCCCTGCACGTTATCAAGCTCGAACTCTTTTTCACCAGAGGCAACTGCGTCTCTTATTATCCTGTTGAGCTGTCTGTAGTGCATATCTTTTGCATCGATCTTCATAGCAATCACTGTCCTATTCCTGCATGTTTGATCCCGAGGATATCAAGCGCTTCCTGATTGAGACCCACGCCGCGCAGGCGTTCCCTGCTTCCACGAAGCGACTCGATAGCATTTATTCCAAGCGAACCCAGCACTTCCTGTATCTCATGCCCCCATGCTGAGACAAGATTGCACAGCCTGTCAGCCGCCACCTCAGGGTTGAGACGGCGCACAAGCTCTGGTTTTTGAGTCGCAATTCCCCATGCGCAGTTGCCTGTATAGCATTTCTGGCATACCCTGCAGCCAATTGCTATGAGCGCAGCGGTACCGATGACGCAGGCATCCGCACCTAAAGCTATGGCTTTTGCGACATCAGCGCTCTGTCTTATGCTTCCTCCAACAAGGATGGATGCGCGGTTGCGTATCCCCTCCTGTCTCAGCCTTTCGTCCACTGCTGCAAGCGCAAGCTCGATCGGGATTCCCACATGATCCCTGATGATCATCGGTGCAGCGCCTGTGCCTCCGCGGAAGCCGTCTATCATTACAATATCTGCTCCAGCTCTCACGATACCGCTGGCAATGGCTGCAACGTTGTGGACTGCTGCTATTTTCACAGACACGGGTTTCCTGTAGTCTGTCGCCTCTTTGATCGCATATATAAGCTGCGATAGATCCTCTATCGAGTATATATCGTGATGAGGAGCAGGGGATAATGCGTCAGTACCAACAGGGATCATGCGCGTCTTTGAGATCTCCTCTCCTACCTTTTCACCAGGCAGATGCCCACCTATGCCTGGCTTTGCACCCTGCCCGATCTTGATCTCCACGATAGCGCTGTTGTTCAGGTATTTGCTCGTCACTCCGAACCTGCCAGAGGCGACCTGCACGATAATCCTGTCAGCATAGGGCGCGATATCCTCATGCATTCCTCCTTCACCCGTATTCATAAGAGTCCCAAGACGCTTTGCAGCCATGGCAAGGGCTTTGTGCGCATTCAGGCTTATCGCACCGTACGACATAGCAGCAAACACGACAGGGATGTCCAGTTTTACCTGGGGAGCAAGTTCTGTTGTGAGGTCAGCATCAGCATCGAATTTCAGGGAATCCGGCTTTGACCCGAGGTAGGTGCGCAGCTCCATGGGCTCGCGCAGAGGGTCTATGGATGGGTTTGTTACCTGGCATGCATCTATCAGCATATGGTCCCAGTAGATTGGATACGGCTTTGGATTACCCATGCCTGTGAGTATTATGCCTCCGCTTTCTGCCTGTTTCAGGATGTTCTTCCTTATCTCTGGCGTCCAGTTATAGCCGTCCTTATAATCAAGCGGATTCTCTGTAATAACTATTGCGTTCTCAGGGCAGAACGTGGCGCATCTGTGGCATGCCACGCACAGCCTGCTGTTGGGCGTCACCTTATCCTTGAACTCAATGGCACTGAAACTGCAGTTGATCACGCAGCGCCTGCATTTGCGGCACTTCTCATGGTTCACGTTCACATTGAATTCCGCAGGAAGCTGTGATTCCATTATTCCACCTCTGCCTTGATCGTTCCGATCACCGCAGTGCCTGCCCTGGGGCTCCATACTTCTTCAAGGTCAGGGGCGATCGCGCGTATCGCTGACTCTTCTGATGCCATGTAGAGCATATCATCATTGCGTGCCACGGTCATTGGACGGAGCTTTATCCTGTCGTTCAGCCCGATCATTCCATTGTTGTGACCCAGGATTATGCTGAAAGGTCCGTTCAGGAGCGTGCTTCCATACACCTGGCGTATCGCTGTGGCGATCCTTTTCCGCTCTGTCTCCATTCTGTCTATATCCTTCCAGAAAGGTGAAGCTAGCGCCAGTATTGCTTTATCTATCGGGAACTTATGTCTTCTCACCATCAGATCAAAGAGATATGCTATCACCTCTGTGTCTGTCCTGAGCTCAAGCCTGTACCCGAACATCTCGAGGTAGCGCTTGTTTATCCCGTAAGATGAGATCTCGCCATTGTGCACCACAGACCAGTCAAGGAGAGTGAAAGGATGCGCACCTCCCCACCAGCCAGGGGTGTTTGTGGGGAATCTGCCGTGTGCTGTCCAGATATATGCGTTGTAATCTTCCAGTTTATAGAACCTGCCTATGTCTTCAGGATATCCGACGCCTTTGAACGCGCCCATGTTCTTGCCGCTTGATGCAACGAAGGCTCCTTCAACTTCAGAATTTATCTTCATGACGATCTTCATGACATAATCGCGTTCTGTGATGAACTCGAGCTTGTTCTCAGGCACTTCCAGGAAATATCTCCATAGCAAAGGTGGATTCGAGACGCCATTTTCCCTGTGCGTCGGAATGGGTTCATCCTTGTCCACGTTGAAAACATCCTTGAAGAACTCTTCAGTTGCCACTTTTGCTTCAACATTATCAAACATCATATGGAAAGCGTACTGTTCTTTCCGTTTTGGATAAATACCATAAGCTGCAAACCCGCCCCCGAGACCGTTTGAGCGGTCGTGCATACAGGCGATGGATCTTATTATCACACTGCCATCGATGCGTCTTCCTTCTTCGCTCATCAATCCGGAGATCGCACACCCGGATGGTATTCTCTCACTCTTCATTTTCTTCTCCTTTTTCGATTAAAGTCAGTAATTTTTTCAATTCTTCAGCCCCGCTCCTTGGAGGTTCGGGAAGTTTCAGTTTCTTGCGCATGGATGTGGGCTCTCCCAGCCTCCCCTCCTTTTTGAACATCTCGATACTGGCCATGAATCCTTTCGGACCCTTTCCTTTCACGAGGGCAAGGTGTTTCAGCTTATCTAATATCTTGTTCATGCCCGTTTTCTGAGGGCACAGTTCATAACAGGTATAGCAGTCAACGCACAGCCAGATGGTATGGGAATCTATCAAAGCCTCAAGCTCTCCTGACAGCAGCCTGCCTATGATCTCGTTGGGATTGAAATCAGGGGTTACCTTCATAACAGGACAGTCATTGACGCATGCGCCGCATTCATAGCACCTGCGCACTGAGTTCAGGTCAAACACCTCACGCAGCTCTTTGAGGTAATTGTACTTTGAATCCCACTTTGACAGGAATTCTTCGGTATCTATCCTGTGCATGTCCATCCCCAGCTCTTCTGCGGTAAAGCCCATGGCAAGTCCCAGCATCTCTGGATAATATATTACTGGAACGTTCAGTTTTTCACCGCTTTTCTGAAGGAGGTACTGACGGGAATCGTACTGCATGAAGCATGACGGGCAGGTAAGAGCAATCGCATCCGCTTTTTTAGTGACCTCGAGCAGTTTCATACGCGCCAGTGCTGTGGCATCGTCAGGCTCATCAGCAGTGTTCAGATTGCCGCCGCAGCATAACATCTTTGTCTCGTATTCGATGCTTTTTGCACCAAGTGCCTCGATCAGTGCATCGAACTTTCTGGGTTTGTTGGGATCATCGAAAAAAATGGATGAACTGGGGCGGAGCATGTGGCAGCCTGCGTGTGCCGCGATCCTCATGCCTTCGAACGGTTTGATGATGTGCTGCTTAATTCTGGATATTCCTATCTCATCATGAAGCACTTCAACCAGATGCTTTACCTCTATCGTTCCTCTGTATTCCAGTCCTGCAGAGGAAAGAATTGCATTCACCTTCTCCTGCAGGTGGGGATTTATCTTCAGATCCACTTCCACGGTCTTTAAAGTGCTGTAGCAGCCGTTGCATGGTACGAGCAGATCATGTTCTGCTCTCTCAGCAAGTGCGAGGTTCCTCGCTGCAGCGATATACCATGCCTGATCTCCCATCGGTCTGATGATGCTCTTTGTCGGGCAGCAGGTCGCGCCTTCAAGATCATGCAGAATGCAACCAAGCTCTGATAAAACCAGCCTTGTTGATTTTTCCATGAATGGAAAACGAGCAGGGATGATGCAGCCTAAAAACAATGTATATTCTGGCATTTTTTTCTCTCGTTGGGGAAGGTGACCATAGCTTTGATACTATTTAAGATTTTCTCAGAAACAGGTAAGATACTGGTGGTAAGTTAGATATAAATAATTCTATTTAAACCGGGAAAAACGCAGTACCGTTTATTTTATATACTATGATCATGTACATCATATTAGTGCATTCGAGGGAGGATCGCACTCGTGGGAGGGTACGCTCGTGGGAGATCATTCTTGCCTGTGTTCTTCGCATAAGTTATCCTGTGAAGGGATGCACTAATATTGAATAGGAGAAATATATATGAAAAAAATATGTATAGTTGTAGCTGTAGCGCTGGCGATTTTACTGATCTCCAGCCTTGCCGTGGCAGCCCTGAAAAGTCCACAAACAGAAGAAATAGAGATCGTTTGAATTACTTTGATTTTTGATTTCTCCTCATCCAACACCTAATTTGCTCAAAACAACCTTTTCAAACGTTTTAATATAATTAAAGATTTTATCCCCAAATCCCATAATATTCAACCAATCATCATTTCCC
>JAPZAV010000039.1 GCA_027460465.1 Candidatus Methanoperedens sp.
CAGCTCAAGCGGTAGTGTCGGAGGAGGCGGTGGCGGCGGGACATCGAATGAGAATTATCCCAATATCGAAATAAAAGAGAAATATGACCTGCATATATTCAAGGATAAGGTTACATCGTATACCTTCACCAATAGAAGCAATCCAGTGGTGCATGTCAATATAACAGGCAACCTCAGCGCAGGCGAGGTCACGACATCTGTTGAAGTGCTGAGAAATACCTCGTCTCTTGTTAAGACCCCTGCACCCGGGAGCGTCTATAAGAATGTGAACATCTGGGTCGGTACATCAGGCTTTACTAATTCCAAGAACATAAAGGAAGGAGTTGTAGCATTCAGGGTCCTGAACTCCTGGCTTGAGAGCAACAGCCTTGCAGGCGGTGAGATCAAGCTTGTGAAGTGGGACGGCGGCAGCTGGGTGCAGCTTGAGACTTCGCAGAGGAACAGGGATAGCACATATACATACTTTGAAGCAAAGACCATCACCTTTGGAAACCTTGCAATCACAGGGCTAAAAGGTGAGGCTGCTTCGACAGCAAAGCCAGATATTGAGACAACAGAGAAGCCCTCTGTAACCCAGACCATAGCAGATAAGAAAAATGGTATTCCAGGGTTTGAGCTTGTTCTCGCAGCAAGTGCGCTTTCAGCGATTTACATGTTCTGCAGAAAAAGAAGATGAGCAGTTATAGCGAGGTTCGAAAATAACCGTAATAACCATAAGAAACAAAACAGCAGATAAAAGCGCCCAGAGTCACTGGCCTCCCGAGTTGCGCCTCGGGAGGGCGCATTCACGTATGGCTTCGCCATACGTGTATACCAAGTCGAGAAGCGTAGCTTTCGGAGCCGGCGTGTACACGTATTGCTTCGCAATACGTGGGCGCGGAGTCGAGGGAACCCAGAGTTGCGCCTCGGGAGGGCGCGTCCACGTATGCCCCGCAAGGGCATACGTGTTGTTTGGGAGTCGAGAACCGTTAGGTTTCGGTCTGAGAACCGTTAGGTTTCGGTCTGGAGAACCCGCAGGGATTCGGCATTGATAGACGCAGATTTACCTCTGAGCATCTGTATTTATCATTTTTCATCCGCGGCTCAAATTACAGAAATTTAAGAACTGCGCTATAGAATACAAATAATTTAAATATATAAAAGTAATATCAACAGATGCCAGTAGAGTTTTAACTTTAACTGGCAGAGGGTAATAACATGTCGATGGACGAAGACGCGATGTTTAAAGCATTATTGAAGAATAAACCTCAACAGAAGGCTGCGCCAAAGATTCCTGTGGAACCTGTGAAAATTGTCCAGGCACCCAGGCCAGTGCTTGAGGTGGAAGAGCAGGTCGTTGAACCTAAATTAATTCCTGTGGCTGCTCCAGCAGTAATTCCTGTGCAGGCTTCTGCATCCCCGGAATCAATGGATAAACTCACAGCAAGCGTGAATATGGTTTATGGACTGATGAGAACAACGGTCATTGTGCTTGTATTGATGCTTGTTGTGGGGATAGCGATCCTTATCAAAGTTCAGTGATAGATTAATATAGTCTTCATTCTTTTATTTTTTTTAAATATAATGCTTAAAGCAAAGGCTTATTACGTTTAATTCAGATTGCAGGAAGCATTATGATCGGTAAGAAAGACCTGGAGCACATGGCATGGTTATCACGTCTTGAGTTAAGCGGGGAAGATAAGGAAAGATACACGCCCAAGCTCAACTCGGTGCTCGATTATTTCAGCGAACTTGACGAGATCGATACGGACGGAATTGAGCCAGCCTACCATGTGCTTCCAGTAAGTAATGTTTTCAGGGAGGATGAGGTCAGCGTGCCGACATGTTCCCTTTCTCAGGAAGAGGCGCTGTCCAATTCTCCAAAGAAACAGGACGGGTTCTTCAAAGCTCCAAGGATGATGTGAAAGAATGTGGGCAGGCATCAATGAATTAATGGAGAGAATCCATGCAAGCTCATCAGAAGAAGTTGTTTCTGAATATTTTGAGAGGATCGAGTCCAGTAAATTGAATGCCTTCATCACCCTCTCGAAGGAGAGCGCGCTCCTGCGCGCAAGGGAGATAGACTCAAAAGCACACGATGGTTCTCTTGCAGGTATACCTGTTGCGATCAAGGACAATATTTCCACAAAAGGTACTCTGACTACCTGCGGTTCCAGGATACTCACCGGATATGTGCCCCCGTACGATGCTCATGTGATCGAAAAATTGAAGGGCGCAGGTGCTGTGATCATTGGAAAGACAAACATGGATGAGTTCGCCATGGGAACTTCCACAGAGACAAGTTTCTTTGGTGCAGCGAGAAATCCATGGGATCTGGAAAGGGTGCCAGGAGGATCATCAGGCGGGAGCGCTGCAGCTGTCGCAGGAGGAGAAGTTCCGATTGCGCTCGGCTCTGATACAGGCGGCTCTGTACGCTGCCCTGCATCTTTTTGCGGCGTTGTGGGATTAAAACCTACATACGGAGTTGTATCGCGCTACGGGCTTGTTTCCTATGCCAATTCGCTTGAGCAGATAGGACCGTTTGCCACTAACGTACGCGATGTCGCTGCGCTTTTTGATGTGATTGCCGGTTATGATGCCCGGGACTCCACATCAGTGCAGCGGGAAATGAATTATTCATCCGAACTCAGGAATGAAGTAAGTGGATTAAGGATCGGTATACCTGAAGAATATTTCGGGGAAGGGACTGATGAGAACGTGGAAAAAGCAGTAAGGAACGGGATTCATACACTTGAAGATCTCGGGGCAGACCTGGCAGAGGTAAAGATGCCGCATACAAAATATGCCCTCTCTGCCTATTACATAATAGCAATGAGCGAAGCATCATCCAACCTTGCGAGATTCGACGGGATGAGGTACGGACTGCGAACCGATGATTCGGACTGGCATACCACTTTCTCGCAGGTGAGAGCTGCAGGGTTCGGTGACGAAGTGAAGCGGAGGATCCTGCTGGGTACGTATGCCTTATCTGCTGGATATCACGATAAATACTATCTGAAAGCCCTGCGCGTGCGCACACTCATAAAACAGGACTTTGAGAGGGCATTCAGGGATGTGGATGTTCTCATCACGCCCACGATGCCCTATCCTGCATTCAGGCTCGGGGAAAAAATAGACGACCCGCTTTCGCTCTATCTTGCTGATGTGGATACAGTTCCCATAAACCTGGCAGGCGTTCCATCCATCTCGGTGCCGTGCGGCTTCTCACAGGGGCTGCCGATCGGGATGCAGATAATCGGGAGGCATTTTGATGAAGCTGCGATCCTGCGAGCAGCTTACACGTTTGAAGAGAACACTGATTTCCATACCAGACGACCCGGGGGAATATAATGTACGAGAATCCTGACGGTGTGATGATAGGGCTTGAAGTACACGTGCAGCTGAACAAACTCAAAACAAAGATATTCTGCGGATGTGCGACTGACTATCATAAAGATCCACCAAACTCCCATGTCTGCCCTGTGTGCCTCGGTCTTCCTGGCTCTTTGCCTGTGATAAATAAAAAGGCAGTGGAGGCTGCAATAAAGGTCGGACTTGCGCTGAACTGCAGGATAGAAGAGTACACCCAGTTCTACCGCAAGAACTATTACTATCCTGATCTCCCGAAAGGCTTCCAGATCTCGCAGTACGATTTCCCGATCGCAAGCAAGGGTCAGATCATAATCGAAGGCGAGGACGGTGAACTTATTGTAAGGATCACGCGCGCCCATCTTGAAGAAGATCCGGGTAGGCTTGTACATGAAGGTACGATCGACAGGTCGAAATACACGCTCATTGATTACAACCGCTCAGGCATGGCACTGCTTGAGATCGTGAGCGATCCAGATCTCAGGAGCCCGAAAGAGGCCAGAAGATACCTGGACAAGCTTCGAAACATCCTTGAATATCTGGATGTTTTCGATGGCGATCTCGAAGGTGCATTGCGTGTGGATGCAAATATCTCCATAATGGGAGGTCAGCGCGCCGAGATCAAGAACATCTCATCTCACAAAGGCGCAGAGCGCGCGCTGCTCTTTGAGATCGTGCGGCAGAAGAACGTGGTGCGCCGCGGCGGTGTGGTTGTCCAGGAGACGCGCCATTTCGATGAGGCGCGGGAGATCACGCTCTCCATGCGAACAAAGGAAGAGGCGCATGACTACCGCTATTTCCCTGAGCCTGATCTCATGCCCCTGAAGGTCTCGGGCTGGGCGCCTGAGATAAAGGAGACACTGCCTGAGCTGCCGGATGCAAGGAGGATGCGGTTCATTAAACAATATGGAATTACGGATGATCAAGCAAAATCACTTACAGGGGAACTTGTTTGGGCAGATTATTACGAACAAGTTTTAAAAATTTATGAAAATGAATATGGGGAAAAGTTAGATCCAAAATTTGCAGCTGCCTGGATCAATGATTATTTGAAAGGTGAGATGAATTATCGAGGTTCGACTCTAACCTATGCTGTTGGAAAAGTTTCTCACCACCTTATATGGCATGAATATACTGTCGCGATTCTTGGGTTACTTAAACATGAAAAAATTACTGATGATAATGCAGTAATAATATTTAGAAACCTTCTCGATAGTCCAAGAGGTGGATCAGACTGGAGACCCGTTAAAAAAGCCGCTGACTCTGCAGAAAATTACGTAATGCGGATTCTAGAGGAAAAAGGGCTGTTAAAGGTTGAAGGTGACATCGTTGAAACTGCGGCGTTTGAGGCGATTAACGAAAACCCGCAGGCTGTGGCTGACTATAAGGCAGGCAAGGAGAAGGCGCTCAATTCGCTCGTGGGAGCGGTGATGAAGAAGACGAAGGGAGGAGCGGATGCGAGGAAGGTAAGGGAGATACTGCTGGTAAAACTGGGATAGGATTCACGAAGTTAATAAACTATTTATAAAAACAAAAACAAATTTATGCTCATGGAAACAGTTGTCAGTTTACCAGCCGTACTCGAAAAAGAAATAGAAGCACTCACCGGGCGGGATACTATTCATCAAAATCCGAAGCCATAAAGGATGCCTTCAGAACGCTGTTAGAAACAAGACCAGTCCTTAAACTTGCATCTGCAATAGAACTCTATAAAGCTCATGAAGTATCTCTCACAAGAGGCGCCGAGATTGCAGGTATTGATATTGAAGACTTCAAGCATGTACTTTCGAATGGAGGAGTTAAAAGGATAATAAAACCGGATACTGACATGGATAAAAAAAATCAAGCTAGCCGTATATTATGGATTTTTGCAAAGGGTGCTCAGATCGAGATAGTTGCTTTTAAAATTACTCATGAATACCCTTATTAATTACCAGAATAAAATATGGAACAATCAAGGAATTAAAATGGATTCGATAAAAGCAACCATCGATCTACCAGGCACATTCCCCATGCTGATAAAAAAGGAAGAGGCTGATATACCCTCGTTCATAAAACAGGCTTTAGCAGTCGAGCTATACAGGGAAGGGAAAATATCACTGGGCAAAGCAGCAGAGCTGGCAGGCGCGCGGAACAAATGGGAAATGCTGACGCTTCTGAGTGAACACGACGTGCCGATACGTTACACTGCCAAGGATGCAAAGAGCGACCTTGAAACCCTTAAAAAGTTTTTGAGGAAATAAATGGTTGTAGTCGCAAATTCGACGCCACTTATAGCATTATCGAGGCTCGGGTTGTTTGAGTTATTGAAAGAATATTTTGGGGAGGTGGCAATCCCGAAAGAAGTCTATGAAGAGGTGGTCACGCGGGGCGGCGCCCTGTTCGGAGCAAGAGAGGTAATGAGTTCAAAGTGGATAAAAATATTTGTACCCGGCAATAGACTTGCCGTTGACTCTCTTTCTGTGCATCTTGGTAAAGGTGAAGCTGAAGCCATTATCCTTGCAAAAGAAAAAGATACTCTCCTTATAATTGATGATAAAGATGGCAGAACGATGGCTGCAAACCTGGGGGTTTGATGGCATCCGGTTTTAGGCTCAGCAAGAACGAATACAAAAAAATAATTGGCGGGAATTAAACTTAATATAATTCACCCATTCAGGACTCGGAACCTTCTTCCGCAAGCTGTAGCTGATTATAAAGCAGGCAAGGAGAAGGCGCTCAACTCACTCGTGGGAGCGGTGATGAAGAAGACAAAAGGCAGGGCGGATGCGAGGAAGGTAAGGGAGATACTGCTGGTGAAACTGGGATAGACAGGTATATATTTGAACAAATCCCATAGATCATCAGGTGAGTGACATGAGTGTGCAGGTCGGACAGAAAGCGCCTGGTTTCAAAATGCAGGGAATCTTCAAAAATGAGATCCGTGATATACATCTTGAGGACTATGCAGGAAAATGGGCCGTGCTTTTCTTCTATCCCGGAGACTTTACGTTCGTATGTCCAACAGAGGTCACAGAATTCAGTGAAAAGAACGATGATTTTGCAGAACTCGATGCCCAGGTACTGGGCGTGAGCGTTGACAGTGTGTATGCCCATAAAGCATGGATCAGGGATCTTGGAGAACTCAGGTATCCACTGCTCAGCGACATAACAAAAGCGGTCAGCAGAGATTATGGAGTCTTGATAGAGGATAAAGGCATAAGCCTTCGAGGAGCTTTCATAATAGATCCTGAAGGTATGCTCAGGTACCTGGTGGTACATGATCTGAACATAGGCAGAAGCGTGGATGAGATACTGCGCGTGCTGAAAGCCCTTCAAACAGGGGAGATGTGCCCTGTGGAATGGAGACCTGGAAAAGCCACCCTTGGGAAAGCATAGATATGGCAAAACCTGAGTGGATCAAGATAAGACCTCCGACAGGAGAAAAATTTCAGGCTTTGAGCAGCACCCTTAATGAACTGGGTTTGAATACAGTATGCCAGGGCGCGCTGTGCCCGAATGTGGGGCATTGCTGGAGCACAGGTACTGCCACATTTTTGATCATGGGATCTGTATGCACCAGGGACTGCGGGTTCTGTGCTGTGAACAAAGGAAGAAAAGGCGAGCCTCTTGACCGTTCTGAACCACAAAAGGTCGCCAATGCTGTAAAAAAGATCGGTTTGAAGTATGTTGTCCTGACATCAGTGGACAGGGATGATCTTGAGGACGGAGGAGCAGGACATTTTGCTGACTGCATAAAAGCCATAAAAAATCTGGACAGAGGTCTGATAGTGGAAACACTGATACCCGATTTTCAGGGAGATGAGGAAAGCCTCTGGAAAATAATCGAGGCTTCACCCGATATAATTGGGCACAATATCGAAACAACAGAGGAACTTCAGGAAATAGCAAGGGATAGAAAGGCAGGGTATGATCTGTCGCTGGAAATCCTCAGGAAAATAAAGCTTGGATCATCTTCCATCTACTCAAAATCATCTCTTATGCTTGGGCTTGGCGAGACAGAGGAGATGGTATTCAGGACAATGGATGACCTGCGGGATGCAGGTGTGGATATACTCACACTTGGACAGTATCTCAGACCCACCCGGAATCAGATTGAGGTCAAAGAGTATGTATCGCCCGAGAAATTCGCATATTATAAAAAAATTGCAGAAGAGAAAGGATTTCTTTCAGTTGCCAGCGGACCTCTTGTCAGGAGTTCATACAGGGCTGACGATATGCTGGATTCTCTATAAGGATGATATCCGGTAAAGAATAAAAGTAAAAAATCCAATCAGAAATAAAAATATGAAAAAAAAGCGCTGATCACTTATGGCGATCTTTCAGATTCAGAGTAGATATCAAATCTGATTTATAATATATCTAAATTAAATTTATGATCTGGGTGCACAAAGCCCCAGCAAAACGAATCAACCTTATTTTATCCTCGCAGCCCATGTGCGCAGCAAAGATCTATAGCTACTGGATGACCGTGAATTATCGGGAAGGTTATGATATTTCGGGATACCTTTTTTATGGAAGGAGAGTGAATGCATGAAATATATAATTTACATGAATATAAGAGAAAATTTGATATTCTGGGAAGCAGATATATAAGAGATGGTACTTTAGATGTAGAAAATTTCATAAAAGAATTTGTCTTATGGCGTACTGGGAAAGGAAAAAAATACTGGAAACTGGCGAAGCAGGATTCCTGGGTTCGCATGTGGTTGAAAGAGGCACAGGATATAATCAAAGATATCCAGCAACTCTTTTTTATGATAATGCTATTATGGGCATCCAGCTGATGGAAGCTGCAAGGCAGGAAGGGGGTGGGTACTATCTGCGCCTATCCTAAATTTACGCAAGTACCATTTAAGGAAGAAAATCTCTGGAACAGCTACGCTGAAGAGACAACTGCTCCGTACGGACTTGCAAAGAAAATGATGCTTGTGCAGTCCCAGGCTTACAGGCAGCAGTACGGGTTTAATTCAATTTTCCTTCTGCCTGTGAACCTCTGTGTTTCTAGAGATAACTTCGATCCATTCTGTCCTCACGTCATCCCTGCTCTGATCAAGAAATGCTGCGATGCAATCTCTGAAGGTGAAAATAAGATCAGGGTACGGGGAACAGGGAAAGCCACACGAAAGTTTATATATGTAGAAGACGCAGCAGAAGGCATTGTACTGGCGACTGAAGAATACAACAAAGGTGAACCTGTTAATATAGGGTCGGGTTTTGAGATATCTATAAAGGATCTGGTGCCTATAATAATAAAATTAACAGGCTATAAAGGAGCAGTGATCCGGGATAAATCAAAGCCTGATGGGCAGCCAAGAAGATGTCTTAACACTTCAAATTCAGAAAAAGAGTTCTGGTTCAAGGCAGTTCATGATTTTGAAGATGGGTTAAGAAAGACAATCAAATGGTTTGCTAAGGAAGGTTCTAAATTGAGTGTATGATGACAACTGCTATGAAATGAATTTGACACCTCAATCCGCGCATTAACTAATCCATAAATTGCAGATCTCCAGTGACCTGGATTCGAGGAAATATAGTGGATACTATGAGAACCATAATTGATCGTATCAGACAACAGGGAAAAAGGGTTTGCATGGAATGTAAATCCACAGATATTGACTATTATGATAGAGTTTATCTTGAAGG
Organism: Candidatus Methanoperedens sp.; assembly: GCA_027460465.1. Taxonomy (GTDB): domain Archaea; phylum Halobacteriota; class Methanosarcinia; order Methanosarcinales; family Methanoperedenaceae; genus Methanoperedens. The sequence continues at coordinate 8,995 of JAPZAV010000039.1, forward strand.
AGAATTATTCTCATTTCCATACTGCAGGAAATGCGGGCTTGTGCAGTGGAAGGTAATGACTGGTTTCCATCTTACGCTTGAAAAATTATATGAACTGTATCTGAAGCTGGCCGATGAATTTGGTCTGTCTAAGGAAAAAACATTATCTGATCTTGAATACATCAAGAAAAGAAAAGGTGCAAGGATAAAAGAGATGTGGACTTGAAAGAAATACTCCATTTCAGGGAACTCCTCTATTTCCTGGCATGGCGGGATATAAAACTCCGATAAAAGCAGACCGTGCTCTGTGCAGGCCGGGCGATTATCCAGCCACTTTTTCACCATGGTTGTTTTCACACTGTTTTTCGGGTAGATGGCAAAGATATCTTCAGACGGCATATCCGATATTTTCGTATTCAGGACTCATACTCTGGGTGTATTTCACAACAGCAATAACCTTTGCGGCACAAGCCTTGTGGCAAGCTCGATGATGATTCTATTGATGGCTTATTACAGCTTCACTCCTGGGAGAACCATCCTGATACTTCCGCAATTCCCTTCATAATATGGATGCTTGCCGCCTGCGTTTGATACTGGCTCTCGGCTCTGAATGTCGAATACAGGGATCTTATATTTCAAGAAGATGGAAGCACTTATTGAGCAAGATATGATTAGTATTATTTGGCATATAAGACTTTCCAGGATAGAATCAATACAGTAAAATCACCATTCGTTATTGGACATAATATCTCAACA
>JAPZAV010000040.1 GCA_027460465.1 Candidatus Methanoperedens sp.
ATCTGATCTGTAGATGATCCTGGCTCCTTTTATTTCGCCGTATTTTTCAAGCGAATCCATCCTGAGTTTATATTCCGTGTAGGGATGTATATTCGGGTTGTAGAAAAAGCCTGTCACGTCATGCCCTTTTTCTTTCAGCCTTTTATGCGGGTATGTGAAGCATGGAGCACAGCAGATATGGGCAAGGATTCGCATATACCAAACTTGGCGCATCCTGTCTTAACATTTATGATAGTCGTCCCTCTTGTCTTTTCCATCTCTTAATTTTCAAAAAATAAATTGCAACCAGAATTGCAATTCCGATCATTACGATATCCATCCCATTGAGAAAACTCAGTATATTTTCCCAGTACGGACCGAGCAAGAATCCTGTATAAGCAAGTGCAAAACAACATGGCAGGTATCCCAGGAAACTTAACAGGACAAGTTTCTTGAAGTCATATTTTCCTATGCCGGCAGGGAAAGATACAAGCGTGTGTACTCCAGGCACCAGCCTCAAGAAAAAGACCGCTTTATCGCCATATTTCGCAAACCATTTCTCTGTAAGTTCCAGGTAATTTTTTTCGAGAAATAAATATTTTCCATATTTTTCCAGAAAAGGTCTTCCGCCTTTCAATCCAATAATATATGAGAGCACAGAGCTTATTGTGCAGCCTGCAGCTCCCACCAGGCTTACCAGAATCAGGTCAAAGGTACCATTATATGCCAGATAACCTGAAAACAGCATTGTGACTTCCAGAGGTGCAGGCATAAGTGCAGTGAGGATGAGCACCCCCGGATATCCGATTGATGAGATAAACTGGGTTATGCTGCCAGTGAATAGCTCGGCAATCATAAATCTATATACGGGGATCAGAAATTAAAGATTGTGACCTTCAATCGCCTTCTTCGAGCATGGGGAATCTATCGTCTGAGTGAACCATTTGAGAAGGGACAGCCGGTTTAAAGTATCTTCATGATAATATAGAATCAATCAAAGTGATAAAATGGCAGTCAAGTGGCAGTACTTATATCTAAAGGAGAAGAGATCTCCCCTTGGAATGGTGGTCATTCGCCTTATGCTTGTACTGACCTTTATTCTGGTGCTGGCTTTTATCCTCTGGGTTCTTGAAAACTATATTGACCCGGGCGGAATACTGGATTCAAATGATCCAACAGGTGTATTCAGCTTTGCGGATTCCATATATTTCACAATGGTCACAGTCATGACCGTGGGTTATGGGGACATTGTGCCAGTCTCATCCCTTGCAAGGATGTTAGATGCCTTTCTGATCACACCTGGCAGGATATTTGTATGGCTGATCTTATTTGGAACAGCCTATGAATTCGTATACCAGCAATATCGAGAAGAAATGGAGCTGAAGAAGTTGCAAAAAAAACTTAACAATCATATTATTATCTGCGGTTATGGCATGACAGGTCAGGCCGTTGTGGATGAACTGATCAACAAAAAATACGATACAGAACAAATAGTGGTTATTGACAACGATGAAGAATCCATTCGATATGCAGCAGACAACAATATTACCGCAATCCTCGGCAGTGCAAGCAAGGAGAACATACTGAAAAAAGCAGCAATTGAAAAAGCAGAAACCATAATAATCACAACCGGAAGAGATGACACCAATGTGCTGATATGCCTTTCAGCAAAAAATCTTAATCCCAAAATAACCATTATTTCAAGAGCAAACGAAATAGAAAACAAAAAACTACTTCGCCAGAGCGGAGCAGACTATATAATCTCACCCTCCATAACAGGTGGAAGATTGATGGTTCTCGCAATAAAAAATAAACTCTCAACAAAACTCCTTGATGATCTTTTGACATCCAGATATGGTGTTGATGTGAACGAGCGAGAGATAACAGCGGAAGAGATCGGCAAAAAACCAAAAGATGTCCAGGGAATAGTGGTTGTGGAGGTAAACAGGGGAGACACGAAATACCAGGCTTCAGAACTGGGCAGTACAACCCTTGAAAAAGGGGACTGGATTGTATTTATCGAAAAAGTGATCTGACATTGAAATCAATGAGGGCTTCAACTTGAGACTCCTTCAGGATCTTTGAACTTATAAATACGTGAAGATAAATTTTTATTTTTTCCTCCTCATAATATAAAATGACGACAAATGACGCATAGCTTGTAGCAGGCAGGCAAGAATTGAACTCTAAAATAGAAGCTGGACTTGAGTTAATTTCTGCACTCGGTGCCATCGAATTAAAACCGATTGAAATAAGGGATTTGCTTTACAATTTGATTTCGAAAGATTTTAACACAATCGATAAAATCCTGGAGACCGCCCAGAAAGAGAAACTTTTACAACGAACTGAAAAAACCTATTTAATAACCCCGGAAGCCTCAAATCTTGAGTTTGAAAAACCCAAAATCGTTAAGCAGGAGGAGAGGGACACGTGCAGATTTTGTAAAAAAAAACTGTCTACAGGGTATTACGTGGTATTCAAATCGCATACCTATGGACCTTATGGATCATCATGCATTCGGAAAATATACCTTGATCATTT
>JAPZAV010000041.1 GCA_027460465.1 Candidatus Methanoperedens sp.
GGTGTTTAAGTTTATAAAGATATACTATTAATTTATACATACTGTATCAAAAAAATGATAAAGTCGATGGTATAGATGGTTTTTAGAGGAAAAATGAAGTAAATTGATAACTAAAACAACGGGTTTATGACATTATAGTTCACGTTCTGCTCAATATACACATCCCCAGAATAGTGGAAAAGCCCTCAGCAGAATTGACCTTCATTGTGACAGTATCTGTCTGGCAGTCCTTTACCTTGATGTCGCGGTGTTGATGTGAGAACACTAGTCTGCACTCAACCTATAGGCTCCAGGACTGCCTGTTCCTTCTATCCTGCTCAGTGCATGGTTCCCTGAAAACACTCTGCTGTCAGACCTCTTTTTTAAAGAAGAACATTCCATTCTTTTCATTACGATGTCCCTAAGGTTACCTCATCGAACCAGGCAGTACCGGCTCCATCCATTCTCAGTTCAATCCTTGCATAGGCTGCGCCCGATGGTGCAACTGCAGTACCTTTCGCCTGAGTCCAGGCTGCAGTTCCGCCTATTTGATTCGTGCCTCCACCAGGGATATATTTAAAGCTGCTATCCCAGAAAGTCACGGCCATGTGGGCTGTTTTGCTCAATCCACTGGTCTTGATATAGGCATTAAAGCTGTAACTCTTTCCAGGGATTACCGCGATATTTCTGTCCGTCATCCATCTTGCATTGCCGTTTGGATCCGTGCTTGTGATCTTAACTGAGTATGTACCGCCATATTTCTGGTCAGTTGCCCAGATGAAGGCAATCTTGGAAGGATCGGAGCTCCATACATTGGTAAACCAGCTATCCGGCTTCTTATCTCCATTGCTATCTATCTCAACCCCCGGATTTGGCGCCAGATTTATTGAAGGCGCTGGAGCAGGAGGTGTAGGCGTGACTGTTGGACCAGGTACTGGAACTGATCCTGTGTCACTCTTGAAAGCTACGTCATCGAACCAGACCGTTCCAGATCCATCTATCAGCAGTTCAACCCTGGCATAGGCTGCGCCAGGCGGTGCAGTTACTTTTCCGCTCACCAGAGTCCAGGCTGCAGTTCCACTTATTTGATTTGTGCCTCCACCAGGGATATATTTAAGGCTGCTATCCCAGAAAGTGACAGCCATGTGAGCTGTTTTGCTCAATCCACTGGTCTTGATATAGGCATTAAAGCTATAGCTCGTTCCAGGGGTCACAGGGATATTTCTATCCGTCAACCATCTTGCTTTCCCATTTGTATCCGTGCTCGTGATCTTAACTGAGTGTGTACCGCCATACTTCTGGTCAGTTGCCCAGTTGAAGGCAATCTTGGAAGGATCGGAGCTCCATACATTGGTAAACCAGCTATCAGGTTTATTATCTCCGTTACCATCGATCTCGAACCCTGGATTTGGGGGTGCACTGGCGGACGGCGGCGGGGGTGTTGGCGTGGGATCTGCCGGCAGCGTTTCACTGATAATGAAATTGTTGTTACTGATGTCAGTGTATGCGGCATCGGTCGTGCTTGTGATCCTTACTTTATAATCACTTCCCGGAGTTTGAGTCGCTGAAATCGTCAAGCTGTGAGAACCGTCATTCGGAGTGCTTGATGCAAGAACACTATTCAGCACTCCACTCTTCAGGAGTTCTACCTTCACATTCGCACCAGAACTGCCGGTAGAGGTCCAGCTTATCGTTCTGGTTGTACCTCGTACCCAGTTCTCTCCACCATTGGGAGAGACGACTGTTATGGATGGAATGGATAGAACCGTCAATGTTGCTGCATTGCTTGTAACACTGCCCACTGAATTTGTCACCACAGCGCGGTATGTTGAACCCGAATCAGCCGGTATCGTTATCGATGTTGTAATCGTCGCACTGGTTGCTCCTGCGATGTTTGCTCCGTTCTTCTGCCACTGGTATGTCAAAGGTGCAGTACCTGTGGCTTCTACGCTGAATGTTGCCCTATCCCCTAATGCTACGTTCTGATTTGAAGGCTGCTTCACGATACTGGGTGCCACTGGACCGGATGCTACTGGAGAACCATCTACTATCTGCTGTCCTTGCGTAATTGCATTGCCTACGCCCGTGTTGAATAAATAAATATATCCATAATGGACAGGTCTGGTTGATTGCCCGGGATTCGCCTGGTACGTCTCAAATCCTCCAGAGGAGAATATCTTAGTGATCTTTATTCCTCCATTTGTCCCTGTATAGATGGGCATTACTCTCCCAAGCCCGATCCCACTACTGGCAGTTTGACCAAACGCCATTATGGTATATCCCTTATAATTTAGACTCCCTGCATTAACTGGATCTGGTCCGTACCTGATTCCACATTCTGCCATAGTGGTATCATAGGTATCCCAGTATGCACACGGATAATAAGAACTTTCTATTGTTCGGATCCACCCTCCCTGCCCGTAGACCCTTGCCGCTCCCCCGGTATTTGTCCTATCAACAATATTCGAAGTCTGTATAACATCATACTTCTCATATTTTATCTTAATAACTGGACTATTCGCATCAATAGTATATTCCATGATACTACCGTGAGCATAGATCAAACGAACTGTCTTACTATTCTCTCCATTAACAGTAATGGTCGCGCTCGACAAAGCTCCGCGGAAAGAGTTTGCGTCCACGTACCCATCTACCAGATCCGTTCCAGCACTTTTTAAGATCCAGTCCTTTATTACAGATTCAGCTCCCCACATCCCCCCCTTCTGAGTTCTGATTACAGCCTTTTGAACACTATTCTCTAATGTTACGGTCGGATACGTACCCCCTTCAAAAACCTCACTTCCTATATTGATCTTTAAAGCAGGATCCGATATGCCAGAGGTTGCTGCAGAAGAGCTGGGTATTATCAACGCCAATGCAAGTATCATTATTCCAATTTCAATAATATGTCTTCCAACTGAACGATTCTTACAAATATGATGCCTATCCTTTATTGCCATTAGCATAACTCCAAATTTCTTAATCCAGACCTATTGAATATAAGTTTTTCTATGGTTTTCATGGTTTTTTTGGGTTTTCACAGTTCTATTTATTTGACGAATAAGAATGCGTAAACGCATATTATTATCTGCACTCAAAACATACATTATATGCTAAATTATTGGATGGTTGTGGAGTGGGGGTAGGAGCAGGATTTGGCATCGCAATCATTTATGAGGTGGAATTAAAATTGAAGAACAAGATTATTAATATGAAACGTTCATTCAGGATTCACAGATGCTTTCTGTCATAATCCATCCGCAAGAATCAAAAATCCTCGTTCTACCGATAAAAGATAACGGGCAGGAACCACTTTTTCAAGGCATACTGACATTAAAGAATACTCCAAAAGGCCCTCGAGCTGGCAAATTCAGGATAAAAAAGGGAGAAACGGAGGAGTTAAGAGCACCAGACGAGTTGATCGAACTTCTGCGCCTTGCAGACGGGATCCTTTTTGCAGAAGGGAATGAGAGATCCGAAGCTGAGTTCAAGGAACTGCTTACAGCGTATCAGCTTGACTATGGATATACAGACGCCTGTCGTCTGTGCCTTCTTGCCGGCAGACATACCACGATAGATAATAAATCCATCAGATTTCATAATGAATCAATATGTGAGGAGTGCGCGAAAAAAGAACTGATAAAGGAAATAAGATCATGTAAAATAGGAAGACTCGGCCAGGAAAGGCTTATCCAGATCTTACTTGATACCAGAAACCTTGACAGGGTACTTGCGATGCTTAGTCCGGAAAAACTTGATTCAGGCTTGACGAAATTCGATACTATCCAGGCAAGCAAAGTTACCAGCACATTTAAAGTTAAAGACCTGCCAATCCATGAAGAACTTAAAAAAATACTTGGTCAATCACTTGAAAAATTATTGCCTGTTCAGTCTCTATCCGTAAAAGCAGGGCTTCTCGAAGGGAAAAATCAACTGATTGTTTCTGCCACAGCAACAGGAAAAACGCTTGTGGGAGAACTTGCGGGCATCCAGAATTCACTTGACAAAAAAGGCAAACTCCTCTTCCTTGTACCTCTGGTCGCACTTGCAAACCAGAAGTATGAGCAGTTCACCAGGCGTTATTCTTCTATCGCAACTGTGTCATTGCGCATTGGAACGAGCCGTATAATAAAAAACAACAAAGATGTCCTGACCTCGCTCTCTTCTGATATCATCGTTGGTACTTACGAAGGGATAGACTTCATCCTCAGATCAGGTAATGCAAAGAAACTCGGGAAGATAGGGACAGTGGTCATAGATGAAGTTCACATGCTTGAAGATAAAGAAAGGGGTCACAGGCTCGATGGCATTATCGCGCGTTTGAAATTCATTGCACAGGATGCGCAGTTCGTATATCTTTCAGCCACAGTCGGAAAACCAGAGTGGCTGGCTCAAAAATTATCAGCGACACTGGTCGAGTTCGAGGAAAGACCTGTACCCATCGAACGCCACCTGATCTTCACACATGAATACGAGAAAAAGCGCTTGATCGAGAGGCTCGCAAAACAGGAATTTGATAAGAAGTCCTCCAGAGGTTTCAGGGGACAGACCATCGTGTTCACCAACTCGCGCAAGAACTGCCATATACTTGCAGACAGCCTCAGGATCAAAGCCATGCCATATCATGCAGGTCTCTCGTACATAGAGCGAAAAAAAGTGGAAGTTAAATTCGGAAAAGGTGAACTTCCTGTGGTTGTGACCACGGCAGCTCTTGCCGCAGGAGTGGATTTCCCCGCCTCGCAGGTGATATTCGAATCACTTGCCATGGGCATCGAATGGCTGACCGTACGGGAGTTCCAGCAGATGCTCGGGCGTGCAGGAAGACCGGATTACCATGACCGCGGGGTCGTGGTGCTTCTGGCTGACCCTGAAAAGAGGTTCGGGAAAGGAGAGACAGAGGACGAAATAGCATTCAGGCTGCTGCGCGGTGAACTGGAGCATTTCGGCGTGGATTACGGGGATGATGAGCTGCTTGAGGAAACTCTCTGCAATATCGTGGTCGCGCACAGATTACAGGATATAAGGAAACTGAATGAACTTCTGCTTGGTGAGGGAGACCCTGATTACCTTCTGAAAAAACTCACAGAATACGGGTTCATTGAAAAGACGAATGCGCAATTTTCTCCAACTGGGCTTGGAAATATAGTGGCATCACATTTCCTCAGCGTTGAGCAGACCTTTCTGATAAAGGAAGCAGTCCTGAAAGGGACAGAGCCAATGGATATAGTGACAGAGCTTGGAACCCTGGACTCTGTATATTTCAGGTATGCTTCGCAGTTGTCGGACGCGCTTGGGACAGACATACCCGCACGTGTTTTCGGAGCCGGGCTTGATATCGTTTTCTCTGCAGATGGATTTTCGAAGCTGAAAGAGAACCTGCGCCGCACCATGCTTGATTTTGCACGGGAATTCATGGCGTGCACATGCAAAGATTCACCATACTGCGGATGTGCAGAAAAAAAGTTCTCTGCAGGGGTGATAGAGCTTTGCGCAGAAGGACTTTCCCCGGTCAGGATCGTGGCAGAGCTCACAAAGAGGTATGGGGTTTTTGCATACGATGGCGACATACTGAACTACCTTGATCAGGCGGCAAGGAACCTTGAGGCTGTGGAATTGATAGCCAGGATATATGGGAAAAAAGATCTGAGCGAGGAAGCGATGGGGTTGAGGAAGAGAATGGAAGGTTGACAGATTTGAGAAGTGACCCAAACGTGATAAAATCCTAAAATATATATAAAAACGAAACAGCGAACTCAAAACAAACTCAAAACGAACTCGGGAGTTCGTGTCAGTTCGTTCAGTTCGTTGTTAATATTAATCAGTCCAGGGCTATCGATTCTCAATAAAAATGATATAACTTCCAAAACAGATCTCACAAAACCATATTGGTTCTGGTGGAATAATTATGTAAAGGATAAGCAGATCACACCAACTGGGCTGTGGGACATAATTAACCGGGGTACAGGTTCATCAAATTATGCCAGACACCTGTACATACTAAAGCTGTGCTGATACGATCATCCCTTTTTTGTCCCACTTTCCAACCAAACCATCTCTTATCCGCCGAAAATCCAGATTCAGAATTGTTTCGCAAAAAATATTGTTCAAGATATAGCATTGTTTCATTCACAAACTCTTCCATTGTATCCTTCCATTTCCATGATCCATTCAATGTTGCATTTTTTCTTGGAATTACATAGACCTTTGCTTTCCCAAATCTATCTACATAGGAAGGCAAGCTATAATATTTATCAAGCCTCACACTCTCGATTTCTATGTCAATATGTTTTAGCATTTCCATCGCTTTATCAAAAGCTTCCTTTTCACTTTTCAAGCTCATTCCAAATGCCACATACATTCTGGACTTAAGATCCATCAACTTAAAAGAATAAACGAAAGCTTTAGTTCCAGAATATTCTTTTGCCTTATCTTTTCGTATTTGTGTTTCCGAAGCATAATGCTTTTTTATAGATAATGAATATCCCGTTCCATCTCCACATGCATTAATTCTCTTGACTCCTTTCTCCTTCATAATCAATATGTGTAGATTGTGAATTGCCAATGATACATCATAATTTGAATATAACCTTTCCACTTTTTTATAGCTTACATCGATTCCTGATAGGAGAGAAAACAAATCAAGCATTGAAGCCATACTTCTGTTGCTTTTTCCAATCAATTCCTTGATTAATAGGATTATGACGCTCTGTTTAAGATCAAGATCTGGCGGTCTTCCAGGGCCTCTATATATTTCAATATTTGTTGCTTCATTTACTAGAGGCTCAAGGTTACGGATTGCCCCTTTGATTCGTTTCATTAATTGCTGTTCATATGTTCGCCAATCTCGTTTCTCTATTTTCTTGCTTTCTTTGTATTTCTTGAGGAGATATTCATCAATATCTCTTACCCTGTTCCGAATGTCTTCACTTCTGATCATAATGTTATTTTGGACGGAAAGCTATATATAGATATCTATAGATATCTACTATCATGGCAAGAATTATAGAACTTAAGAAAGAAGAATTGATTTTGAAAGATAGCGAAATAGAAGGTTTTCTTGAAAGGGTGGTTACTCCGTTTGGTACTTCAGCAAAAGCTGATGTTCCCAGAAAATACATTGGAAAAAGGGTTTACGTGATAATTACTAAGAGCTTCGTTGAGTGACGCTTGATTTATTTCGTCCCACAGCCCACCAACTGGCAGGGTTTACATGCCTGTTACGCTTATAGCGCTGCGTGAAGCAGGGAGAGGCACCATGACCAGAAAGGAGGCGATTCTGTGATAAGTACTAAAGCTGCCTGGCATACCATGGCGATAAAGCAGAAATATCACAGCAAGGGAAGCTTCGAGGAGTGCAGGCGTCTTTTGAGAAATACCATCCTGCTTTTGTAGAGGGGTGGTAGATCTATAGAGATGATTTTACAATTTGAAATGCAGGCTGGGCGGGGAAAAACGATTTTGTGAATGAGCTCTCCGGTATTGGTCTATTTTCGAGGTGGACAAAGAATTCTATCCCATCCACAAATATCGTAGCAGCGAATGGATAATTCTGCTTGATATAACTCCAAGATCATCTATATGTTTGTGCAAGCAATGCCTTGTATTTCTTAAATCTGGGTATGGTCTTAACCAGACCCGACCTCTTTGCTCCAATGAAATAATTATAATTATAATAAATCTGTATTATTTGATTTCAAAAAGCTTTAATAGCGTTAGTCATAATCATGTATATTACATGCCTATGCATTTGAATAGGTATTATGGTTTCGGGTGGTTTACCGAAATCGACAATGAAAAAGGTGGGAAAATGGAATCATCAGATCTGGTATTTAAGATTGTATCGATAATAATGGTGACGTTTTTATTGACAGCATCCACGCTATATATACCTGTGGTGTCGGCAGCTTCTGAACTTGATGGTAAAGATAGTTTTGCATTAAATGAATATGATACACAATTGACTCGGATATCGGTAGTGAGAGCAATGCAGTAGAACCTGTCAACCATCCACCTGAATCAAATGGCTACATGACCGGAGGAGGCAGTGTGTTCGATGCCGGCGTGCATGTCACACACGGCTTCGAATTGAACTGCGATGCCATCAAGACACCCAACAAACTTCAGATCAACTGGGATAAGGGTAACAAGTTCCATCTAGAGAATCTCACCACAGCCTCTTGCAGTGACGACCCGGCCATCAATCCCGATCCACCGGCTGCAGGCTTTGATACTTATGAAGGTAAAGGCACTGGCCGCTATAATGGTGTGCTGGGCGCCTCGGCTCACTGGATATTTACCGATGCAGGGGAGCCTGGGAACAAGGACTCTGCTACAATCCATATATGGGATTCTAAAGGCAACCTCGTCCTTTCAGTTTCTGGCAAACTGAAAGGAGGAAACCACCAAGCTCATGATGGGACTGTGACGCCCGTCAAATTGGTATCAATCGCAGTCACCCCTGTGAACCCGGCCATAGCTCTTGGCAAGACCCAGCAGTTCATGGCTACAGGGACTTATTCTGATGGCAGTATAAAGGATATCACATCCACTTCAACCTGGGCATCAAGCAATGCCAGTGTAGCTACCTTAAATGCTTCGGGATTAGCTGCATCAGTGGCTCAAGGAACTACCAATATTACGGCTACCAGTGACGGAATTACCAGTCCTGCGCAGAGGTTGACTGTAACATTTGCTAAACTGGTATCTATAGCAGTTATTCCTGAAAATCCTAGCATAGCACTGGGCAAGACTCAGCAATTTAACGCTACAGGAACATATTCCGACGGCAGTGCAAAGGACATTACATCTATTGCAACCTGGTCATCGATCAATAACAGCGTAGCCACTATAGATACTTCTGGACTGGCCACTTCAAAAGCTACTGGA
>JAPZAV010000042.1 GCA_027460465.1 Candidatus Methanoperedens sp.
TCATTGAAAAACCCGGGCGGAACACTGCCTGGATCATCGTACATATATCCGTAGTCGAACTCGCTGACGATCTCAGGCGTCACAGGATCTATTATGTAATAATCCACGCCTTTTATTCTCATGACCGGGAATGTGCTGTTCCCTCCTGTCTTTACAGGGATGGCAAGTGCTGTGTTCATCTTATCCGGGTTCCCGAAAACCACCTTTGGCTCGTATTTGATGATCTTTTTCAGGTGATACCATAATAGAGTGGTGGTCCTGGGTCTTTTCAGATCGCCGGCAAGGGTGCTCCACCCTTCTGAATTAAGCAGGTCAAGCTCGATGGAAACTCTCTCTATCGCTGTTGTCCATGCTCTTTCTGTTGCAGCCGGGGTCTGCGTTACTTCGTTCGGAGCCCCTGAAGCTGATTTATCCTGAAGGCATCCGCTCGTTAGAATAAACATGATCATGATCAATATTGCGGCAAATATCTAATTAAATTAGAATGTTCATGAAAATGCATATGCTTATTTAAACGGGAAGCCACAGAAAAGGCATTATGTTCAGAGTTATCCCTGCCATAGACCTGAAGAACAGAAAATGCGTCTCTCTTGTCCAGGGCATCCCGGGGACTGAGAGGGTCGCTCTTGACGACCCTTTCGGTGTCGCAGAGCGCTGGGTGGGAGAGGGCGCGGGCGTGCTGCACCTCATAGACCTGGACGGCGCGATTGAAGGGAAACGCATAAACAGCCCCATAATCGAGGCGATAATAAAGGGATTCGATGTCGAGATGCAGGTCGGAGGCGGTATCAGGTCAAAGGCTGATGCTGCTTCGATCCTGGCTTCGGGCGCGGACAGGGTGATCCTGGGAACAGCAGCCATAAAGAACCCTGATCTTGTAGAGGAGCTCTCCCGTGAATTCGGAAGCGAATCTATCATGGTAGCACTGGATTCAAAGAACGGAAAGGTCACAACTCACGGATGGACAGAAAATTCAGCTTTTACTGCAGTCGAGCTTGGCAGGAAGTTCGAGGAACTCGGAGCAGGCAGTGTTCTTTTCACAGATATCAATACCGAAGGACTGTTAAAAGGCATTGATCCTGAGCCCACAGGAACACTTGCACAGGCCCTTCGCATCCCTGTGATCGCTTCAGGTGGGATCACAAACCTTTCGGATATCGAACTTATCAAAAGAACAGGAGCAAAAGGAGTTGTGGTAGGTGCCGCACTCTACGTCGGGAACTTCACATTGCACAGGGCGCTTGAACTGGAAGAGATCTGAAAAGATCTATCCGCTCCCTCCGACCAGAGCCCTCTTCACAAGCACATGAGGCGCACCGTCTGTAACAGGTACGAGCTGTCCCGCCTTCCCGCATCTTCCAGAATTCATTTCCAGATCATTCCCAACCATAGCAATGCTGTTCAGTATCTCAAGCGTGTGCCCTGATAAAGAAACGTCCCTCAGCGGCGTTGTGAGTTCTCCGTTCTCCACCAGGAACCCGCGCTCTGCATTGAACTGGAACACCCCTTCACCAGGATTGACCTGTCCCCCGCGCGAGCCTTTCAGGTATATTCCGTCCTTCAGTTCGCTCAGCATCTCTTCGAATTTCGTGCCATCAGGGGAAATAAAGGTATTGCTCATCCTGATGATCGGGCGGGCATATCCCTGGGCACGGGCATTCCTGCTCTCGCCTCCGAGCACACCCGCTGTCTCGCGTGAGTGGATAAACGATTTCAGCACACCGTTCTCTATCAGTGTTGTTCTCTTTGATCCTGCCCCTTCATCATCAAAAGGATAATATCCGTATTCATGAAGCGATGGGTCGTCATATACTGTAATAAGAGGAGATGCTATCTTCTCTCCGATCTTTCCAGTAAGGATGGAATTTCCTTCAAGGACATGATCAGCCTCAACCGCATGACCAACAGCCTCATGGATAAAGACCCCTGCAAGTTCCTGGTTAAGTATCACGGGATACGCCCCTGCTTTGGGCGTCTTTGCGCCGAGCAGCTCGATTGCTGTATTTGCCGCTTTCTGCGCAAGCTCGAAAGCGTCGTATTTCTTGAAAATCTCAAATCCAGAGACTGCGAACCTGCTTTCCCTCCCGATCTGGTATACGCCCTCTGATTGTGCCACTGCGCTGATGGAGAAACCGATCCTGTTCAGGGTGTATTCATGATCCTCTCCCTCTGAGCTTGAATACCTGACTGTTATAAGGGACTCTGAATAAACCGCGCTCGTGCTTTTGATTCCTTCGATGCTCGCTGCTTTTTCGATCTCTGAGATCAGTTTGACCTTATCCTCGATAGGAATATCCCCTGGCTTCTCTTTCACTTCGGGAAGGTTCTGCAGTTTCGGTCTTTCTATCCTGGCAAGTTCGATCCTGCTTCGATTGCTCTTTCTCCTGGCAGCTTCTGCCAGTTTCTGAGCAGAACCCAGGGCTTTATCCAGGTGTTCGACATCATCCTGAGAAACGAATCCCCAGTTGCCTCCGCTTAAAACGCGCACTGCAGCGCCGCTTGAGAAATTGTTTGAGATCTCGCGGATCTCGCCATTATCCATGATGATGGCTGTGCTGATACTCTTTAAGATCCTGGAATCGTGGAAATCCATGCAATCTCTCACAGGACTGAAATGGGTCTTGTCTCAGGCAGGGCAATATTGAACTTCGTTCTTGAAGCAAGTTTTCTCAGCGTGGAGATGAGCCCTTCCTTCTCTATTCCCACAAGGCTGTATTCCAGCACCTCTTCGATGTTTGCCACAGGGATGATCTTGATGATGTCCTTGAATTCATCTTCAATGAGCACATCGCCCATATTTGATTTTGGAATGATCACCGTCTTTATGCCAGCCAGAGCTGCGGCTTCGATCTTGTACGTAACGCCGCCTACAGGGAGCACATCCCCGCGCACAGAGAGCGAACCTGTCATTGCAACGCTCTGATCAACAGGGATCCCCTGAATTGCGGAAAGGACTGCTGTGGCTATGGATATGCTTGCTGAATCGCCTTCCACCCCTTCGTAGGTGCCCACGAACTGGATATGGACATCCATGCTCGATATATCCTTTCCCGTGGTCTTCTTGATCAATGCAGAAACGTTCTGCACAGCTTCTTTGGCAATGTTCTTCAGCATGCCTGTCGCTATGATATGACCTTCTGATTTGGATTGCGTCGGAGCCACTTCCGCTATTATTGGAAGCACTATGCCAGAATCCTCGCCCATCACAGCAAGACCATTGACCCTGCCGATCTGTGCGCCTTCCTTGACGAACAGCTTGTAATCTTTCCTGCGCTCAAGGTACTGATGCGCAAGCTGCTGCTCAACCGAGCGGGCGATGCTCTTTGCTTTCAACACATGTTTCGCGGTCGTGAGCTCTGAGTTCTCACCGTGCGCTATGTCACCCGCGACCCTTACAAGCCCGCCCAGATCGCGCAGTTTAAGCGTGAGATGACCTTTCCTTCCAGCCCTTCGTCTTGCTTCACGTATTATCTCTTCAACAGCACCCTTTTCAAAATGCGGGATCTTGCCGTCCCGCACCACTTCCTGCGCTATGAACCTTACAAGCTTCTGCCTGTTCTCAGCAGTATCTTCTATCGTATCGCTCATATAAACTTCATATCCATATCCTTTGATCCTGGAGCGAAGTGCAGGATGCATCCCTTTTAAAGCATCAAGATTTCCTGCTGCTATCATGATGAAATCGCACGGGACAGGGTCTGTTTTTACCATTGCACCGCTTGAGCGCTCGGACTGCCCTGTTATTGCGAATTCCTTCTCCTGCAGTGCTGTGAGGAGATTTTGCTGGGATTCGATCCTCAATGTATTGATCTCATCTATGAACAGCACACCTTTATGCGCCTTATGGATTGCCCCGCTTTCGACCCTGTCATGGGCAGGTGTCTCAAGCCCGCCTGACTGGAAAGGGTCATGTCTGACATCACCAAGAAGGGCTCCAGCATGCGCACCAGTTGCATCGATATAGGGAGCCATATCCTTACCTAAATTTGAAACCAGGAGCTTGGGTATGAAGGTTGTTTCCTTTGGCATGAACTGGCGCATCACGATTGCAATCAGTACCGCCGCTATGATTCCATAGAGAAGCTGTCCCAGAATATAGGAGTATGCCACGATTCCAAAGACAAGAAGCATAACGAACATGTTCCTTGCCTGCATTCTTTTCTGGGCTTCAAGCTTATGCGCATCCGAGATCTCTTTACCTTTCCCTGCAGGAACGATGCGTATCTTGGGGTTATTTGAATCTTCTTGATTATGATATATCAGCACATCCTGTAATTCTTCCTTTGGAAGCAATTCAGCCATTGCTTTTGCAAGCATCGATTTGCCTGTACCTGGAGTCCCGAGCATCATCACATGCCTTCGCTGATTTGCCGCTTTTTTTACCACTTCTACAGCGTGTTCCTGTCCTATGACCTGCTCGATCAGCTTCTTAGGTACCTCGATATCCTTTGTTGATGCTATTTCTAACCCGCCAAGGATATCCTGGTTCTTTGACTCGTTTTCTATATTTTCCATGTTACCAACTGATTAAAAGTTATATGTTATGTTATTCATTATAACATTATCGGAAATTCAAATTCTTATTCTTAATAAAAATACCTTTTTATATCTTTTTCGCATCAGTTCCACAAAATCTATATTTCATTAACCATGATTACATAAATAAACTGTGGAGGAATCATATGAAAACTTCAATCCAGATCGGTAAAATAATGGATATACCTATTAAACTGCATATAACATTTCTTCTGATTTTGCCTGTATTTGCATGGATATTTGCAAATAACGATCCTCGATTCGGTTTTAATGATGTTGGGCTTACAACCTTCAGGTATGCGCTATCCCTGTTTGCCTCGATCTCGCTCTTTGTTTGCGTATTATTGCATGAACTCGGTCATTCTTATGTGGCAAAGAAGGCCGGGGTCAATATCCAGGGAATAACCCTTTTCCTCTTTGGTGGTGTGTCGTCAATGGAAGAGATCCCGAGAAACCCCAGGACAGAGTTAAAGATGGCTCTTGCAGGCCCGCTTGTCAGTCTTGTGATAGGTTTTATCCTGATAATTGGCGTTCTCATGGTCAACGGGGCTGCGGTTGATGAATTTCTAACAGCGTTTATCCAGAATTTAATGATCGGGATCAAAGACCCCTATATACGGCTTTTCTGGGTAATAGGCATCATTAATGTCATCCTCTTTTTCTTTAATATCCTCCCTGCATTCCCCATGGATGGAGGGCGGGTGCTCAGGGCATGGCTTGCAGGCAGGATGCCTTATATCCAGGCTACAAGAACAGCAGCAAGCATAGGCAAGATGTTTGCAATCGTCATGGGCATTTTTGGAATATTTGTGAGCATCTGGCTGCTGCTTATCGCATTCTTTATATACATCGGCGCTTCAGAGGAAGAAAAATCCACTGAGGTAAGCGTTATACTTGAAGGCTTGAAAATTAAAGATATAATGACAAGGGATGTTGCGACAGTACGTTCGGGAAATACCGTTGAAGAGCTTGTGGATATAATGTTCAGAATGAAACATATGGGATATCCTGTTATGGACGATTCGGAAGTAATAGGTGTGGTGACTTTCACTGATGTGCAGAGGGTTCCAAAAGAAGAGCGAAAGAACGTAAAAGTATCTCAGATCATGACAAAAGAGCTTATAACCACCAAAGAAGATGATGAGGCTGTGGCAGCATTAAAACTCATGACCACAAAAAATATTGGGCGCATAATAGTCAAGAAAGAAGGTAAAATGACAGGCATTGTATCAAGAACAGATATTTTACGGGCAATACAGCTGCTGGAATAGCATGAATAATGGAACCTACGCAGTAAGTTATAATTTCAATTATAAAAACCCGGTAGCTCCTGCTGGTCAATCAAGGATCATCCTTGTGGGGACCGCTCATGTCTCCGAGAAGAGCATAGCGGAGGTCAATGAGGTCATTGAACGGGAAAGACCGGATATCGTGGCTGTTGAACTTGATAAAGGGAGGTTCCAGGCATTAAAAGGTGAAGAAGAGGTCAAGGAGATAAATATCAAACAACTTCTCAGCAGCGGGAGATTCTATTATTTTCTGCTGCATTGGCTTCTTGCATATGTCCAGAAAAAAATCGGTGCTGATACGGGTGTCAAGCCTGGTGCAGAGATGATGGCTGCTATTGAAAATGCAGAGAGGATCGGTGCCCGCGTTGCACTGATAGACAGGGATATCCAGATAACGCTCGGGCGCTTCTGGAGCAAGATGTCGTTTTTTGAAAAATTGAAACTCTTTCTATCTCTTTTTGGCGCCACGTTCGGGATAGGTACAAAAGATATCGATATCGACACTGTTACCGAGGAAGATGTCGTTTCCCAGTTGATATTAGAATTGAGAAAAATGGCACCGAGCGCAGCGTCTGTACTGCTGGATGAGAGAAATGCCATAATGGCAAGAAACCTGATCGAAGTATCCAGGGAAGGCACGGTTGTTGCTGTCGTGGGAGCCGGTCACAGAGAAGGTATCCAGAGATATCTTGATGCTCCTCTGACCATTCCAAAAATAGATGAAATGATGACGCTCCCGAAGAAGAGGTTCAGCTGGTTCAAGGCTGTTGTTGTTGTGTTCCTGGGAATGATTGCAGGGATGCTGGCTCTTCTTATATACACTGGAGGGGTCTCCTTATATACTCTTTTGACTGCGCTTATGTATCTCTTCATCACACAGGGGATACTTTCAGCAGTTGGCGTCCTTATTGCCAGAGGACATCCTGTTTCTGCGCTGACCGCTTTCAGCCTTGCGTGGTTCGGATTCCTTCATCCATTCCTGGCAATCGGATGGCTGGCAGGGATAGTGGAAGCACATTTTCGCCCTCCAACGCATGAAGATTTCAGGACGATAATGAAAGCCGAAACAATAAAAGAACTGATGAACAATAAGCTTTTCAGGATCATTCTGGTAGCAGGTCTTGCAAATCTTGGCAGTATGATAGGGACATTTGTTGCCATACCCATAATGGTGCATTATCTGGGCATTACGAACCCGCTTGATATACTCAGGACAGCACTGGAAACAGGGTTCAATGCGATAAAAAATATCCTGTAGACTTTTATTATTTTCTGATAATAGTCCCCGTGTGCTTCCCGTTCACTGCATCCACAATGTTGTGAGGATCTTCACCGTTCAGGACTATTGTTGTTATGCTGCTGCGCTCGATGATCTTTGCTGCAAGCAGGTCAACGGGTGAGTTCGCACCTGCGATCATTTCTGTCTTCATGACTATTTCGATCAGCTGCAGGGGCGTCATGCTTTCGAATTTCCTGGCATCCCTGTTCTTTCTTGGGTCGCTCGTATATACACCGTCTATTGATGTGGCATTGATCAGAATGTCAGCGCCGGTGTATTCAGCCAGAACTGCAGAGACCGCATCCGTGGTCTGACCTGGCGCCACTCCGCCCATGACAACTATTTTCCCTGAAAGACCTGCGTTCTTTGCCTCTTTATAATTAAGAGGCGGTTCAAAATATGCAGCATCGCCCAGAGCGGCGATAAGCAATCTTGCATTGAGCCGCGTGACCTCGATCCCAATGAGATCGCATGTCGCCTCGTCCACGCCAAGCTCTCTTGCCACACCTATATAATCACGTGCTGCCTGCCCGCCCCCTGTTACCACGAACACAGTATTTTTTTCAGCGATTTCTTTCAATGCCCGGGCATAGCTTTCGAACTTTTCAGGACGCAATTCCCTGGCAAGTACAGACCCGCCTGCAGATACTACAACTTTCATGACCTAAATCCCGCTTATCCCGTACGATTCAAGTATGACTTCACCGTTCAGATGACCTGTATGATATGTCCTGCCTGTCTCAAGGTCATTCACCGTGATTTCAGCAGGGGCAAAAACATTGGCATCTATCTTGAAGAAATCGTAACCAGAATCCTTGAAAGTCTTGTAGAAGGGTTTGCCATAGTCCTTTGATGTCAGCGACGGGACAAGTTTGAATTTTTCCTCATCAAATCCCCTCACGGTCAGGAACACAGAGCCATAGTATATCACGCTATCATTCGTGCTGCCCATTGCTTTCAGGTCGTCCTTGACCACCGGAGCAATGGGTGCACTTCCTGTCCCGCTGAGAACCTTTGTGGTATCGTACCCGAGTTCGTTGAGCTTGAATATCGCCGTCTCAACAACGCGTCCCGACACCTGAACAGAGCCGACAATGCTTGCAGTGGGTGCAACAAGAGCGATCACATTTGAGGACTCAACATGGCATGCTTCTGCAATGGTCTCGATCACCTTCTCATCCGGGAGCTGGTTTGATTCAAGAGCTATGACGGCATAATCGTAATCATCTTCATATTTTATCCGCTCGTACGTCTTTTTGGGCTTGAGCGCCAGCGCCCTTGCAGGACCAGAGCCCATTGCAAAATACTTGTCCACACTTATCCTCCAGCCTGCTTTCTGCGCTCCGAGACAGGATATTGCCGGATGATCGGTTGTGACGTCAATGAATGCCAGAGGTATCTCATTCACTTTATGCACAGCTATTGAACTTGCTCCGAACCCTCCCATGCATATATCTGTGAACATGAGACCCGCCTCGTATCCCCCGTCAACGTTTATGCCGCAGTCTACGACCTTGGCACCGTTTTTGAGTTCAACCGTTTTTATCTTCAGTTCCTCCGACCAGTCCATCATTTCTTCAGCAATTTCCATTGCTTTTTCGTTGACGCTTAGCAAAATAAATCACCACGCAAATACCCTGTAAGCAGGATGGACTTATAAGGGTTTTGAAACACATTCTAAAATGCAATCATCGTTAACCTAATATCCCATGCCTTTAAATAAAGTCAAAAAAAGTGCTTGATTGCACTGGAGCAATTATATGAAATATCCTCCCACTAACCTCATCCATGCTGTCGGTCTTGCTGATGCATGGGGACAAGCTGTGAATTTCGTGATGAAAAACGGTATGGAGATACAGACTGAATACGGTCCGAAGTCAAAGGATATCTGTTCGACCATAGAAATCCTGGAGCCATATACCGAACCAATGCTGCATCCCCAGTTCCCTACAAAGGAACTGCATGTGAGGGAATATCTGAAGCAGTGGGAGAGGGGCTATGACTGGAAAAAGCAGGGTTTTGAATATAATTACATGGACAGGCTGATAAACTACCCATCGAGGGGAAAGGATGTGGACCAGTTGAAAGCAATTGCTGACCTGCTTCCTCAGGGCATATCACGGCGGCGCCAGGCGATCACATGGATACCGGAGCGCGACCTTTTCGTAAAAGAGGATCAGCCCTGCCTCCAGCGATTATGGGTCAGGGCGCTGGGCAACGGGAATGCAGAGCTGCACTGCATGTGGCGCTCCCGAGACCTGTATGCAGCATGGAACAGCAATATGGTCGGGCTGGTCACGATGATAAAGAGAGAAGTGCTTGAACCCAACAGCCTGAAACTCGTCAAAGTGGTGGATTTCTGCAACTCGCTTCACATCTATGAAGCTGACTGGGAAGCAGCTTCAAAGGTGAAGCCTGTGCCGAAGAGCCCTCAGATGATGAGGTATTGATTCATTGGACGATTACTTCCCTTCTGATCGCTCAAGGGAAACTCTCCTTGCTATTCAGAGATATGTTGCAGAGAAAGCAATTATCAGTGATGATTCTGGCGAGCCCGGATTGATCGCAGGCGTGGACCAGGCTTTCCTGGATGACCAGATCATTTCAGGCATCGTTGTTTTGAAGTATGGGTCACTTGAGGTCGAAGAACGGGCACATTCTTCGCTGCCTGTGGATTTTCCCTATATTCCCACCTTCCTCAGCTTCCGTGAAGGAGCTGCGATCGTGAGCGCATATAAGAAATTGATGAAGAAGCCGGATATTCTCATGGTAGATGGCGTCGGGATCAATCATCCCAGGCAGGCTGGCATTGCCACGCATATCGGTGTTTCGCTGGATGTCCCGACCATCGGCATTACCAAGAAAATACTCTGGGGTTCAGGGAAAGAACCTGCGCTTGTATCCGAAGCATCTTCGCTGTTGTATGAGGGGAAAAAAATCGGATGGCTGCTAAAATCAAGCAAGCGAAGCAGGCCGATAATTATTGCGCCAGGTCACAGGGTCTCTCTTGAAAGCTCGCTCTCCATCGTAAAAGCATGCCTTCGCGGGCATAAATTGCCAGAGCCGGCAAGGCTCGCGCACGAGTATGCCAGCAATTTGAAAAAAAGTATGATGTTCACGCCTTAGCTGCGCTTTTTTCCACAAAATCTATCCACTCTCCAAAACCCTCTCCTGTCTTGAGGCTCATCTTCAGCACATCTATGCGCGAATTGATTTCACGAGCATCCTCTACCATTCTGTCGGCATCAGCATTCACAGCCCCTGCGATATCAATTTTATTCACAATTATGAGGTGCGCGGTACTGAATATCAGAGGGTGTTTTTCAACTATATCATCCCCCTCGCTCACGCTCACGATCACAACGCGCCTGTGTTCACCGAGTTCATAGTCAGTGGGACAGATAAGGTTCCCCACGTTCTCTATGAACAGGAGATCAAGATTATCAAGAGGCAGGTCTTCAAGACCGTGCTCTACCAGATGCGCATCCAGATGGCATTCTTTTCCAGTGTTCAGCCCCACAGTTGGGATGCCGTACTTCTCAAATCTGGCTGCATCTATTCGAGCGATCACATCTCCGGCTATTACACCGATCCTGTATTTACTGCCAAGTCTCTGGATCGTTTTCTCGATCAGCAGCGTCTTTCCAGAACCTATGGCACCCATTATGTTGAACGCAGAAATCCCGTACTTTGCAAGGAGATCCTGGTTTTTGAGCGCTATCTTTGCGTTCTCTTTTAGAACATCATATTCTATGGATACTTCTGTGGTGTGCATGAATCTCCCGATCTTTTCAGGCATCTATTCAACCGCTGAAGATCAATAAATAATTATTTATATGGATCCAAACAATAGTATTAATGCAATAATAAAAAGAACAAGATCCATAGATCAAAGAAACGATGGAAAGTGAGAATATTGGATAACGAAGATGCAGCATCGCAGGTCTTAAACATCCTTCTAATCATTGTAATGATAGTAACACTGGCAGGGATCACAGTGGCGTTTGTATTTGGAATAGGAGAACCAGTAGTTAAAGGTCCGACTGCCAGTATACTGGTAAAGAACAATCCAGAATCTACCGGAATAATTGATATGAAGATAGTGCATGCAGGCGGAGATTCCATTAAGGCAGGTGACTGGAAGCTGTCCATAGTCGAGGCAGGAGACCCCCCATCATTTCAAATTGCAAATACTGATTTCAGAGTCGGGGACCAGATAGTAACCACCAATTTAACAGATGGTACTGGAACCTATACCATAACGAATACTGCAGTTTATACAACAGGTACAGCAGATACTCTTAAATCGGGTATCAAGTATAATGTTCAAATAATAATATATCCTTTCAAGACTCTTACTGTTGATACCATTATTATCTTAAAATAGGATTATCGTTTGACTTCATATACCCAGGATCATTTCGCAAACACTTTAATCAGCAGCATTGCACCTGAAATTATTGCAAGCGCACCAACCATCCTCCTCATTTTTTTATGATTGATCTTTGCGCAGATGAATGGGCCAAACATCCCGCCCACTATCGTGCCTGCTACGAGTGTCAGTGTAAATGGAAGCTCTGGTACTCCTTTTACCAGCACATAAGTGGCAAAGCCTATCATGCAAAGTGGAACCTCAGAAAAGGTTGTTGTTGCAACGCTGACTCTGCTATCTACCCCGCTTACTATCTTCCCGGTGCTTGCCAGTGGTCCAAATCCGCCGCCTGTTGCCGATTTGTTGAATGATGCCAGAAATCCTACGGCAGCTATCTTCCACCATTTGAAACCAAAACTGAATTTCAGCAGGCAAAGGATCCCCATTATTATAGCGATGATCCCAATGTATATCATCAGCATCGTTTCCGTAATAAATGATGCGAATAGAACACCCAGGATCACCGCTATTATTCCTGCCAGAACAATTGCAAGCACTATTTTCATATGGTGGTTCAATCCACCAAAATCTGCATTTTTGTATTTATGGTGGAAAATCGTTCCTGCTATTCCTCCAGTTGCCTGTGATAATAAAATTGCAGGGACTACAAGGTGGGGACTGAAGCCGAGCATGATCAGCAGCGGACTGAGCAGTGTGCCATACATCATGCCCAGGCTACTGTCTATAGTTTCCATTGTTATTGAAAGAACCACTATCAATATGATCATTTCAAACCCGGGCAAATTTTCACCCCCATGGTTGCATCTGCATTGCTGCTGTCTTGTACTTAAGGTTTATTTTGAGTTCATTTATACCTTTCCCATTATGAGAAAAATCATTCCTATATAGGATAAATATCTTCATTACTTTTCCTAAAAAGGCTAAAATCTGAAGTGGATGGCTTAACACAGATGATATTAATGCAGGTATTATCCCTTTTCAGCCCCCAGGGAATCGATCAGGTTGAGTAAATGAATTCCTTCAGGACTTTCCAGTACATCTGCATTACTGATATCGAACTTATGAGCGCAAGCCCTGTCCCCGATCGAAGCTAAATCTTCCTGACATTGGAAGACCCGCATGAAGTGCAGCTTACCTTTTTGCCGAGCGCCTTGAACCTTGAATTGCAGTCCAGGCACTTGTATTGAGAAGCATTCAGATCTTCAGAATCAATATCCACACTGGTCGAGGAATCAACCAGACACATGTCGTCACCTCACTGTATATAATGATTTTTCATGCTTTTAATGTTTTGTTTCGCTCATGCGTGGTAGTATTCACCAGTGGAGCGCGCCTGGACAGGAGAGCCGCAGGGTTCCATCCCGGGGATGCCTATCGCATCAGCGCGGCACTGTCTGCACAGCCTGAACTGGGGCAGGAATTCTTCAGCGATCGTCCTTGCCATGGTGAGCTCATCGCATTCAGGTGCTCTTTCTTTATCAAACCTGTGAAGAGGTATGAGCGGGATTATGTTCATCAGGATGGCACCAGTCTCTGCCGACCTTTTTGCTATTTCCTTTACCTGCTCAAAATTGATCTCAGGAATGAGAACCATGTTTACTTTGACATTCAGCCCGGCTTCGCTTGCTTTCCTCACGCCCTCGAACTGGTTCTCGATCAGGATCTTCGCACCTTCAACCCCTCTGTAGGTCGTTTCATGATAGCGCACGAATGAATATATCTTTGCGCCCACTTCAGGGTCAACGGCATTTATGGTAACGGTCACGCTTGTCACCCCGACCTCAACAAGTTTATCTACCTTCTCAGAGAGCAGAAGCCCGTTGCTGGCCACGCATTTAATGAGCTCGGGGTATTTTTCATTCACAAGCTTGAACGTCTCGAACGTTTCTTCATTTGCCAGAGATTCCCCTGGTCCTGCGATGCCCACCACGCGCAGGTTTGGCATCTCCTTTACGTATTTATTTACTCTGACAAGCGCTTCCTGTGGATTGAGAATGCTTCCTGTCACACCCGGTCTGTGCTCGCATTTGTCCAGTTTCCGTATGCAGTAGTTGCACTGGATGTTGCACCGTGGCGCAACAGGCAGGTGAATCCTCGCTGTCGTGAAATGCGCTTTCTCGTTATAACAGGGATGCGCACTGGTAAGGTGTGCGAATTTTGATCCTATGTTACCCCAGCGTTCATTTTTCATAATATCCTCGTTTTTGTTCGTGATTGTACGAATTGATATTTGAAGTTAATACTATATAGGTATTTTCCCAATTGTCGTCCTTACATTTTCTCGAACATATCCTTGCCCACGCCGCACTCCGGGCAAACCCAGTCATCAGGCAGGTCTTCAAAAGCTGTTCCGGGTTTGATTCGTGGATTGTCCCCCACTTCAGGGTCATAAATATATCCGCAAACAGTACATCGATATTTTGTCATGTCCTTACCTCTTCTGCCACTTAAGTTTTTTACCTATATATAATGCAATGATCGCCAGAACGAAAGGAAAAGCTGTCAACCCGGGTGTTTCTTTTGCTGCAGGCTCACCCAGAGTGATATTGGCGGATGTCATTTCGATCACAGGAGGTCGAATTTTACTTTTTCCGAACAGCAGGTCTGAGAGTTCCTGAGTTGCTGTCAGATGGAATGTGGAATAATTCGAGTCATCGAAAGGTCCCCATTTTACCCTGCCCGGCATTGAAATAAAAGCCCCGTTTCCAATACCGCTTGAAGCTTTTACCGTGTGACAGAAATCGCAGTTTATCCCTTCCTCTGCGATAGCGCTCACCTGGTAATTATCGAATGTGGGACTCTCGCCAGCCAGGATAGCTATTGGAGCATGGCATCTTGAGCAGACTGGTAAAATCAGTTGTCCTTATTTCTGCCTGGTTCTGCAAGCTCCCTGACAGGCTCAGGGTCAAAATAATACCCAGGATACATGGAACAATACTTCCCACATGACGCATTCTATAACACTCCTTTCTTTCCTATCCTGCAAAAGTTTTTTCTGCCAGTATAAATAACTATCGATGTAGACCCGAACCTGTAGAGCCTGAGATATTTTGCTTGATATACTTATATATTTATATATTAATTTATTATTAAGAATCATCATAATGATACTTATGATAACTTTTTATAGTATGTAATATAATAACTAACTGAGGAGCATATGTCCAGCAGCCATAAGATCCCGATAAAATGCTATTTAAAGCATCTTTCAGATCAAGATCACAGGATAATGCGAAATGATATGTTATTTTTTTGAATAATTGATTAGAACGGACGCTTATGACTTTAATAATTGATAAAAAATGTCTGGAGAAAATTGAAAACCTGAAGCATGAACTCAAAGGCATGAGAAAAGATCTTGCCAGGGAAGATCTTAAAAGAGACATCAGTTCATTAAAAGAAAGTCTCAAGGAATATGAACTTAAGAAGAAAATTGAAACGGAAAGGCTCATCCAAAAATTATACGATAATCAAAATATCAAAGGAAAGGTCTCAGAACTTAAAGGATCCACAGACCTGAGCAAAAAAGATAGATTCAGCATTGATAAAACGCCTCAAAAAGATGTGGCAACGACTTGCTCAAAAGATGAAGTTGAAATCTCAGAAGAAGCATTGTCTGAATTGATCGGTCTCACAGAACCTAACGAAGGTGATATGGAGCGGGTTCTTGAAGAAATGGGATTGAAACATCTGATAAAAAAGAAATAAAGATTTCATCGCCTGGTAAAGGGTCGCCTCATCTGCTCGCCGCAGGTCAGACATGTTGTGATGATATTTTTATCCTGAAGTCTTGTCCGTGCTGTTGCTCCCTGAACCAGATAAGCATGGCAATGTTTGCATATCAGCATTTTCAGCTCCCCAGGTAGATGCACGCGGTATCTCATCCCGATGCGCCTTGCAAGCCTCACATATCTGTGGCTTCGTTCAGGGCAGAACCTGAATTCATGCTCTGCAAGTTCAAACAGCCGGCTGATGCGCTGCAGTGCCATGTCCTTAGCCCAGTTCTTCTGTTTTTTTTTCATTTTAAAAACCTGCTGCCAGCACATCCATCACAGTAAAGACCAGCATGCTTAGACTCACAGCAGCATTCACATTAAAGAACGCCACAGGAATATCTGTAAAATTATCCGCCTTGACCAGAGAATGTTCATACAGTATTAGCAATCCGATAACCACAAGCCCGACTTTAAATATCATCCCCAGGTTCAGCACAACCATCAGCCCGACCAGAAATACGAGCATCAGGATATGCATTACGAAAGATAGCCTGAGCGTATTCTTCACACCCAGCACAGAGGGTACTGAATAAAGCCTGTTCTTTCTGTCAAAATCAAGATCCAGCATAGAATATATCATATCAAAACCTGCAACCCAGAAAGTGACAGCGAACAGCAGCAAGAGCATGGCATGCTCAGGTGTGCCAAAAGGAAAGTTAAAAACACCTCTAACTGCAAGCCAGCCTCCGACCGGTGCATATGCAAGATTCAAACCGAGTACAAAATGCGATACCGGGGAAAACCTCTTCAGGTAGGGATAGATGAGAGAAGTGACAGGGATGATGGGTGCAAGCATCAGGCACAGCTGGTTCAATCTATACGCTGAGTAGAACAGCATGATATACGATACAAGTATGATCGCCCATACTTCTCGCATTGAGATTTTTCCCGTAATAAGCTCGCGATCTGCGGTCCTGGGGTTTCTGGCATCAATATCCCTGTCTATGAGATTGTTAAGAGCCATTGCAGCGCTCCTTGCACCAAGGAAAGCAATGCCTACCCAGAAAAGAATATGAAGCTCTGGAATTCCGCCGCTGGCAAGAAATGCCCCCAGATAAGCGAACGGGATGGCAAACAGGGTATGCTTGAGCACAACAAAATCCGAATATGATCTTAATCTTTTGAACATCGCAACTCTTTTCTCTTTTGGCTGATATTATGCTCAGATTGATATGATCAACCTTTATTTTATCGGCTCAGCAGGAAGCGGCAAATCCTCGCTCACAGGTGCCTTCATGGGATGGATGCGGCACCAGGGATACGATGCGATAACAGTGAACCTTGACCCCGGCATTGAAAAAGCACCTTACGTTCCTGATGTAGATATCAGGGAATGGATAAAATTACGCGATATCATGCGAGAATACAGCGTCGGGCCGAATGGTGCGCAGATCATAGCAGCTGATATGCTTGCCCTTAACATCAATGAAATGAAAGAGATAATAGAAAGTTTTGAAACCGAATACGTCATTTTCGATACCCCGGGTCAGATGGAATTGTTTGTACTGCGCCAATCAGGAAAATTTTTGATTGACTTCTTAAGCGCCAAGCAGTCGATAATAGGCTTCCTTTACGACCCAATTATTTCAAGGACTCCATCAGGTCTTATCACGTTGATGCTGCAGGCTGCATCAGTACAGGTGAGATTCAATGTTCCTTTTATCAGCATTCTCACAAAATCCGACCTCCTGGATGATGATGAGCGCGAGAAGATCTTGAGTTGGGGAAGGGATTTAATGGAACTTGATTCTGCATTGCACAACGAATTCCCTGCGCTGCGGAGCCAATTGAATATCGAGTTCTTATCAGCTCTCAGATCATTCGGCGCTGAGCAGACATTGATTCCAGTCTCATCAACTGATGGCCATGGCATGGAAGATATCTATAACGCAGCCCAGCAGGTATATTACGGTGGAGAGGATCTGAGTAAAGATTAAAATTATTCCAGCCCGAGCTCATTCCATATTCTATCTACTCTGGTTTTTATTTCTATTTCCATCTTCAAAGCATCAGGCCATTCCCTGTGAAAGCCCTCGTCCGATCCTTTTCTCGTTGCATCGATCCCCATCTTGGATCCCAGATTTGGAAGGAACGAAGCATGGTCGAGAGTATCTGTTGGCGCCTTATCTATTATTATCACATCTCTTGCAGGGTCCATCCTGGTCGTTGTTGCCCACAGCACCTCTTTCATATCCTGGATATTTATGTCATCGTCGAGCACGATTATCGTTTTCGCGAACATCATCTGACCCATGCCCCAGAGCGCGAACATGATCTTTTTGGCATGTCCGGGGTAGCGCTTCTTGATCGACGCAATGCATAGATTATGGAAAACAGCTTCAACCGGCAGGTTGATATCAACTATTTCGGGCAGCTGTGCTTTTATGAGAGGAAGGAAGATCCTTTCTGTGGCTTTGCCAAGATACGCATCTTCCATCGGCGGGATTCCTACCACGGTTGCATGGTAAATCGGATTTTTGCGGTGCGTGATACAGGTTATGTGAAATACAGGGAACATGTCGGCCAGTGAGTAATATCCTGTATGGTCGCCAAACGGTCCCTCGATACGCCTCTCTTTAGAATCAACGTATCCTTCGAGTATGATCTCTGCGTGAGCAGGGACGTATAAGTCCACGGTCTCGCATCTTACAAGTTCAACGTTCTTTTTTCGCAGGAAACCTGCGAACATCATCTCATCAATATTATCAGGGAGCGGAGCTGTGGCAGAATAAACCGCAGCAGGATCTGCGCCGATGGCGACCGCGACCTCTATCTTATCGCTCTCTTTGCTTGCAGAAGCGTAATCTCTTGCACCGTGTTTATGTATGTGCCAGTGCATGCCTGTAGTTTTATCATCAAAGACCTGCATCCTGTACATACCTATATTCTGTTTTCCGCTCGCCGGGTTTTTCGTGAACACAAGAGGAAGTGTGATGAAGTGACCCCCATCAAGAGGCCAGCATTTCAATATCGGAAGTTCGAGGAGAGAAAAACCTTCTCTGCGTATTACTTCCTTGCATGCTCCTGATCTCACGTATTTTGGGGCAAATGATGTAAGTTCAGCCACTTCTGGAAGCTTCTTTATTCCTTCCCATATACCTGATGGCGCTTCGAACTCTATGAGCTTCTGTATTCGCCCACCAATTTCATCAAGGTTCTCCACTCCAAGCGCAAGGCACATACGTTCCATTGTCCCGAAAGCATTGGCAAATACAGGAATCTTATGACCTTTAACGTTTTCAAATAAGAGCGCTGGGCCATTATTTTTCACAGTTCTGTCCAGTATTTCTGTTATTTCAAGCTCGGCACTTACTTCTTTTTTTATCCGCCTCAGCAGGTTTTTTTCTTCAAGAACTTCAATGAATTCGCGCAGATCCTTATAAGCCACTATTAAACCTCAGCACTGTCCTCAGGGTCATTGTATTTAGTCTTTAGCATCGAACCTGCTCTCTCGAGGCAGACCCTGTGGACGTACCCGATCTGTTTTTTCTTCCAGTTCTTGGACTCGTTGCTCATTACTTCCTGAGGTTCATAGATGATCAACATGTCTTTGGTATCCTCGGGAAACATCAATTTCACAAAATCGTTGCATATCAGGCATTTTTTCCACCTGAGGTATTTCCTGGTTGTCATGCAATACTGATTACGTTACGGGAATATATAAATATACCGTTACGGAGAAATTCAAGAATAATCTCGTTACGGAAATATATTTATTGTGATACTTCTCAGCTTTACATCGAGAGTAAACTTTATATACTATTATTCGTATATATACGAACTACAGTGGGCAGAAATAACTCCTTTTTTGCATACCACCATAATCCCCTTTCTGCCCACTCCTCCTAGTCATAAAGATTGGAACCTTTGAAGAAATTTGCTTATAATCCTGTAGATCAGCCCGACAAAAGCAGCAGACCATGCCAGTAAGGCTATATACACGAAATAACCGGGAATCGGATACAGGAGTGTCAATCCTGTAACCCGGGAAAATACGAGTGTGCAGGTGGTGTACATACCCAGAGGGAAGACCATGCTCCAGTACTGGGGATCATAGCCAAGAGGGTGATGTTTGTAAAAATGGCGCCAGATGTCCAGTATGAACAGCAGTGGGATCCACCATGTGGCCGTAGCCCAGAAAAAAAGGGTAAAACCCTTCAAGAAAGGAAGAATATCCTGCAGGAACGCCAGTTGAGTGGAGCTCAGGATGAGCCTGGCTCCTGCCAGTGTTGTGATTGCAGCAGCTCCCATGTTGACCCAGTAAACAGGAACAAATGACTTTGCAGTAAGGCTAAAGAATGTCAGGCGGTAGAATATCAGAGAGAGAATCAGTATGTACAGCATACAGCCAAACAGGTACAAAATCAGTGTGAAAAAAAGAATATGCTCCTGCCATGCCAAAAATTTCGAAGCGATGAATGTACCGAGTATCGAAACGGATTGCGTGGCGACAACAGCAATGAACCACCCGCCATGGATCCCTGTTTCAATGCGGGGTTTTGGCTCATGTACTATCATAGCAGTGAAGAATGCATATATAAGAATGAGCCATAAAAAGAGTCCTATAAACCATAGGATGATTGCTGTGGTGAAATCAGAAGCTATAAGAATAAACTCATTACCCAGAATGCATGTTCCGGCGACAATCGTAAAGAACCCTGGGCCGCGGACGTGGTCGGTCAGATCGGCAATCAGGTTGTGGGGATATCGAAAAAGCCGAACCAGCGTAAGAAACCACAAAACCACATAGGCAATTCTGTTGATTAGAAAGAGGGACCATGATAAAGAGACCATCTCCAGTAAATAAAAGGCAATGGAGATAATGCCCGTAGCCATTACCAGGGCAAAATAACCAGGATAAAGGTAACTCGCTTCCTTTAGTATGATCTCTTTCAATTTTGTTTTCAAGCCTTTTTTCCTTACCTGTTCCACCAGGTAATTTAATCCAGATAGTGACAGTAAAGTTAATGCAAGAAAAAGATATATACCTTTCATGATAATAAATAATAAACAATGAGTGGACTGGTTAGAGCACTACATGTTAAATGGAGGATGAATTGGCACAGCCTGAATTTGGAAAAACCAAAGCTGAGGCAGGAGCATCGACTGAAGCTCTGGCAGCAAGGCAAGCGTTAGCAAAGGCTCTGCTGGAGAAGGGAGCTTTAGCGGCAAAACATGTGCTGGCACTTGATCTCTTAGAGCGGGTACATGAACCAATAGGAAAATATCCATACAGGGGATGGGAAACCTTATACCGTGAGCAATGGAATTACGACTCTTTCGGCAGAACCACACATTCAGTGAACTGTACAGGTTCCTGCACATGGAAGGTTTACGTCAAGAACAATATCGCCTTCAAGGAAGATCAGTATGCAGATTATCCTGAAATAAGCTCAAGTCTGCCCACATACAATCCGCGGGGATGCCAGAAAGGCGCCAATTACAAAGAATATGTGTACGGTCCTCAGCGGTTGAAATATCCCCTGATACGAACAGGCGCTCGAGGTGAAGGGAAATGGCGCAAAGCCTCATGGGAAGAAGCATTAAGCTATATCGCAAGCAAAGTCGTTGAAACCATATCCAACCACGGACCAGACACGATAACGTTCTACTCAGCCAACCAGGCAAAGTTTGCGATCACCTACGCAGCTGGCGCTCGCCTTGCTAATCTGATCGGCGGCGTGGTATGCAGCTTCTATGACTGGGTTTCTGATCTTCCTCCGGGTGAACCCATGACCTGGGGTGTGCAGACAGATTCATGCGAATCAGCAGACTGGTTTAACTCAAAATACATCATCCTGTGGGGTTCAAATGTTCTGGAAACCCGCATCCCCGATGCCCATTTTATAACCGACGCACGGATGCATGGGACAAAGATAGTAGCCATATTCCCTGAATATAATCCTGTCTCGATCCATGCGGATATTTTCATCCCTGTGAAGCCAGGCACAGACTGTGCCCTGGCACTGGGAATGGCGAACGTGATCGTCAACGAAGTGCTCTATGATGCAGCCTATCTGGAACAGTATACAGACATGCCAATGCTCGCCCGGGTTGATAATAAGAAGTTCCTGAGAGAGAGCGACATGGTCTCTGGCGGCAGGGCGGATAATTTCTATTTCTGGAACCAGAAAACAGGAAAAGCTGTACTGGCTCCAGGTACCATGGGAAGTTCGAACAAAACCCTGGATCTGGGCACAATTGATCCGGCTCTGGAAGGTATTTTTACTGTTAGCACCCTTTCAGGCGAAGTAAAGGTAACAACAGTCTTTTCGCTGCTTAAGCAGAAACTCAAAGCATATGACCCTGCAAGTGTATCCGGTATTACGGGTGTGGATCCAGGTCTTATCGCCGAGATTGCCCGGGAATTTGCAGCCATCAAACCTGCAAGGATAATCGAAGGTGCAGGTGTAAATCATTACTATCATAACGATCTCAACAACAGGAGCAAGATACTGATCGCAGCCCTTACGGGTAATGTCGGGATACCGGGCGGTGGGTTTGATCACTATGTAGGTCAGGAAAAGTTCTGGCCTGAAGAGGGTTTCTTCAAGCTTGCATATCCACTTGGTCGTTCAAAACAGCGGTTCCAGCCCATGACCCTCTGGACATATGTGCATTCCAACATTACTTCAGATGTTGATGGTCTCTGGCCGCATCCTATCAGCACCTACATACGTGAAAGCGTGAACAATGGCTGGATGCCCCTTTACCCTGAAGGGACGCTGGATAGCGGCAGGTCGCCAAAAATCCTGTTTATATGGGGTGCCAATTATCTGAACCAGGCCAAAGGAGCTGAGTTTATAATTGCCAACCTCCTGCCAAAGCTTGACCTTATCGTGGACATTGATTTCCGGATATGCACCTCAGGTTTATACGCAGATGTGATTCTGCCTGCAGCCAGCATGTTCGAGAAGTGGGATCTCAGTACCACTGACCTTTATACATATATCACCCCTTTCACTCCCGTAATCCCTCCCCAGTTAGGTAGCAATACAGATTGGCAGATATGGAAAGATCTGGCTTGTGCGCTTGCGGATACAAAATTCTCATTTAGGGACACGCTGCCCGATGGTTCCACCATTAACCGCGATTTTTCAACGTTAGTGGAGGATTTCACAGCAAAAGGCACTCTGGACTCAGACAAAGATACAGCGCAGTTTATCCTGGATAATTCTATTGAAACAAAAGGCATGACCATGGATGCGGTCAACGAGCAGCCCCGTCGTTTTGTTGCAACCAGCGAAGCGTGGACAAGTGATATCAGGGACGGTGCTGCCTACTACGGTTTTCAGAGGATGTATGAATTGAAACAGCCTCTTTCCACGCTGACCGGACGTCAGCAGTTCTACATAGACCACGATTGGTTTCTGAATGACTTTAAAGAAGAACTGCCGGTGTATAAACCGCCGGTAGATGGAAGTAAATATCCACTTCGATATCTCACTCCGCACGGGCGCTGGAGCATTCATTCGGTATGGCGTGATGCAACTTATCAGTTGCGGCTGCAGAGAGGCAGGCCAATCGTTTACTTGAGCCCGAACGAAGCTTCTGTCCGCGGACTTGCAGACAATGACCCGGTTTGAAATTTATAACGACTATGGAAAAGTTGTAGCTCACCTGTGCATTTCGCCAAGGCTGCCAGAAGGCATGGCGTTGATGTACCAGGGCTGGGAGCGCTACACATTCAAAAAAGGCGGTTTCCAGAGTCCTACGACAATCCATATCAAACCGACCCAGCTCGCTGGCGGTTACGGGCAGTTAAAGTTTAAACTTAATTACTGGGGTCCCACTGGAAATCAGAAAGATACCCGCGTAGAGATTCGTAAATACACAGAGGAATAACATGCCTGTTAAAAGACAGATCAGAATGGTCGCAGATCTTAACAAGTGCCTTGGGTGTCATACCTGTACTATGGCATGCAAAACCATGTGGACTGACAGAAATAGAGGACAGATGCATATGTACTGGAACAATGTGGAAACCCAGCCAGGCATGGGTTATCCCAAGAACTATGAAACGCAAGGGGGATGGTTCAATGTAGCCGATAGAAACAGTATACCACTTCCGAATATTAGCGAAGCCTATGGCTCACCATGGGAATACAACTACTATGAAGTGCTGCAAACAGATGGAGATGATACATCTGCATCGGAGTTAGTCCCATCCCCCGAACCTTCAGGCAGCGGTGTCTATTCCAGCAACTGGGATGAGGATGTGGGCGCAGGAATCTTTCCGAATTCCTATTATTTCTATCTACCCCGCATATGCAACCACTGTACCGACCCCCCATGTGTGGATGCCTGCCCGCGCCAGGCGGTTTATAAACGCGAAGAAGACGGTATCGTCCTGGTAGACCAGACCAGGTGCAGAGGTTACCACCATTGTGTTAAAGGGTGCCCTTATAAAAAAATCTACTATAACCCGGAAGAAAAGGTGGCACAGAAGTGTATCTTCTGTTATCCCCGAATCGAGGAGCACAAAGGGAACTTCTGTGCGACACAGTGCGTTGGCCGCGTCCACCACGTCGGTTACGCTGAGGACACCAGCAGCAGCGTCTATAAACTGATAAACAAATGGAAGGTGGCTTTGCGGCTGCACCCGGAATTTAAAACCGAGCCAAACGTATTTTACATTCCTCCCTTCAGTCCGCCGACCTATTCATCCACTGGCAAAGTTACCAGCACTCCGCGCATTCCTTTCGAGGTGCTGGCAAGGTTGTTCGGCGACACCCCTGGACAGAGCTTAAATCAGCGTGCAGACCGTGTGAAGGAAATCTTTGATACCATCCAGAGCGAGCGTAACAAGGTTGCATCAGGCGGGAACTCGGAACTCATCGAATTATTAATCCCGCATTCAGAAACTGATCGAATTCAGGTGTAAACGAGAGGCGATCATGGAAATTACAGCAGTATACGTAACAGGACCGATAGCTCTTGACCCGGAAGATCCTGCATGGGACAAGGTTCCGGAAACAACAGTCAACCTCAATAAGAGACTGAATGAGTCAGGAGCAAGGATGTCATTTGAAGCTCATGAGGAGAGGCATATTAAAGTGAAAGCAGTGCATAACGGGATTGATATCTTCTTCTTCTATAAATGGGATGAAAATGAAGCAAAAATTGCGGCAGGCGATTATCCTGTTTTTCCAGACGCTTTAGCCATGCAAATTCCCTTTCTCACGGTTGAGAGTCCTCTGTGTATGGGTGCCCTGCACGAACCTGTAAATATCATTTTCTGGAGGTCGGATCTACCCATGCCTGAGAATATTGTTGCCGGCGGCCCGGGTACGGCACAAACCAGTCCTGATGCTGCAGCCCTGAATATCAGGCACTACCAGACATGGGCTGATAGGGTATGGAGTGTGATCTTAACCAGGCCGCTGGCTGCAGCTTCAGAAAACCAGCTCTCCTTTGAACGTAGGGCAACTTACAGAATAGCTTTTGCAAACTGGAAGGGTGGGGTAGACGCTGAAAGGGGCGGACACAAAATAGTTTCAGAGTGGCAAAATCTTTCTATTCAGTGATACCATGAATATGTCTCAAAAACCAGCATCCTGCGTCCAAATAGATCCCGCTGTTAGAAGTGACCTGTATAAATTACTCTCTTTAGGATTCCGTTATCCTGCGCCTGTGGTTTTTAAAACCTTTCAAAACGGTGAATTCCTGGATGAACTGTGGAATAACATATCCTCTCTTCCTCACCTGACCTGATGATCGAACAGGCATCACTGAGCAGGAAAGTAAAGAATGATCTTAACGGAATTACTTTTGCGGATTTCGAGATAAAATTCGTACAGACCTTTGATGTGGGTGCTCCTTTACCACCCTGCCCACTTTATGAGGGGATGTATCGGAGCGAACCCCGTACCGCCATAATGCTTGAGGTAAGTGAATTCTACCGGCACTTCGGTCTTCTGATGAGCCAGAAAGAAGGAAAACGTGAGATGCCCGACCATCTCTCTGCAGAACTTGAGTTCCTTCATTTCCTGACCTTTAAAGAAGCACATACCATAAGAGATAATGACATGGAGCTCTTACAAGTATGCCTTC
Source organism: Candidatus Methanoperedens sp. (assembly GCA_027460465.1). Lineage (GTDB taxonomy): Archaea > Halobacteriota > Methanosarcinia > Methanosarcinales > Methanoperedenaceae > Methanoperedens. The sequence goes on from JAPZAV010000042.1 coordinate 25,327, forward strand.
TGGCGCAAAAGGATTTTCTCGAACGCCACCTCATGCAATGGGTTCCTAAATTTTCCGGTAAACTCCAAAGCTTGGCCAGTGTGCCTTTCTATCTCCAGCTTGCTCAGATTACATCGATATTTCTAACATGTGAACTGGAACTGGTGAATTCCAGTATACGGGTTTTGTTTTAATTCTCCGTTACGGTATTTATATCGGGGAATCCCGTTACGCAATTAAACGTTACAGCATATCCAGAGGGCTCTTGATCTTCTTGATCTCCTCAGTAGAGACCTGAGTGTATATCTGCGTGGTTTGCAGATTCGAATGTCCGAGAAGCTTCTGTATCTTCCTGATATCGACTCCGTTCTCAAGCAGATGAGTGGCAAAGGAATGCCGAAGTGTGTGGACATGTATGTTCTTTTCTATGCCGGCGCGCTCTGCACTGACTTTTATCGCATGCTGTATGCCGCGCGGGGACATCTTTTCACCTTTGATTGAAAAAATGTATCCCTTACTGCCGTTCTTCTCCATATATCCAGTCAGGTCATTTCTGAATATATCCGAGATTATGAACATCCTGTCCTTTGAACCTTTTCCCATTCTTACCCAGCCAATGCCCTCGTTCAGGTCAAGGTCAGAGTATTTCAGGTTGATGCATTCAGAGAGCCTGAGCCCGGTAGAGTATAAGAGCTCTATCATGAGCCTGTGTTTTATGTTCACAGTATTATCGAGCAGGTCTTTTATTTCTTTGCGGCTCAGCACAACCGGAAGTTTTTTCGAAGCCCTGGGTGTCTTTATCACCGAAAGGTTCTTTCCGAGCATATCTGAATAGTAGAACTTGAGTGATGCTTTTATGAGGGCAATGGATGCATTTGAAAGTGAATGGTCTGATATCTTGAAGGCAAGGAACTCCTTTATATCATCTTCCCCAACCTGATCCGGGGATTTTTTTACAAAATCAAGGAACTTGCGGTTGTAGAAGAGATACATCTTTGATGTCTGTCCAGAAAAGCCCCGCAGTTTCAGCTCGATCTCGAGTTTTTTCAATGCTGCTGTGATATCCTCTTTCATGAAACCACCATTATAAATACATTTTATTCATAAATGTATCAAAGGTATATAAAAACTGCGTATAATGTTGGTTATATACAGTTTTTTCTAGAATTTTTTTAAATCATTTGGGTTACTCCCCAGAATGGCCCCTTATTATTAAGCCTGTTCTATTTTCCAGATAGAAATACTCGACTCTTCTGCAGATATCGCGCTATAAATTAAAATAAGAGGTTTGAATAAAAATAATCCGAAACTCCCGTAACGGGATTATTTTTTCTAATTGCGTAACGGGATTTAGCAATATTCAATATATTAATTTATATAGTTATATATTAATACTCAATATTTATACGAATCCGTCTCTTCAACAAGCTTTCGATCCTTCCTTAGAGGTTCCTCTTTGACGTCGATGTTCTGTACCGCTGCTTCTTTCGTCTCTTTGACTTTACCAATTCCCTTCGCTATTTTTTCAAGGCTCTCGATTCTTTCCTTTGGAACCGGTCTGGCTTTTGTCCTTGTTTTTTTCGATCCATAGCCTGCAATTGGAAGATCGGACTCCATAAGACCGAGCTCGACCTTTCTTTTTTTTATGAGATCAAGTATTGGTCTTTTTGAGTTTTCCGGCATGTTCTCAAGCATGCGCTCAAGATTCGCGATCACTTCATCTTTCTGATTTTCTTCTTTATTTTTTTCATCTGCCATTGTGAGGGTAAATGCAGATCGTATTTATAAAACTACTTCTTGTCCCATGTCATACAGGGAAGAAGTTTCGGGACTTTCCTCATATAATCAGTGTATTCCTGTCCGAGCCTTGCTTCAAGGTCTTCTTCTTCAGCTTTTGCGATATGGTGCAGCACTGCGCCGAGTATGAATGAATATAATAATCCCTGCAGTGACCCTGCAAATATAGCAAGCCCTGAGGCTCCTGCGATCCCGCCAAGGTACATTGGATGGCGAACGATGGCGAACGGACCTGTGACTATCAACTTTTTTCCAGGTACAAAAACACCTTTTCTGAGTGAATACATCCCCCAGAATATCATAAATAATCCAGAGCAGAACACCAAAATCCCCGTTATCCTGAATACGATATGGACAGAACTGAAATCTTTTGATATAAGCAAAAGGTAAAGGATTATATTTGTTATGACAATGAAAATATGGAGCAAGACCTGGAACGTTCTGGAAGCAGGGCTGGAATACAGAAATCCCCGGGAGCGCCTGTATTTGAGAGCTATTACATGGTATGTTATCGCCATGTATGAAGTTATCAAAACGAATTCAAGATAACCTGTCATGGCCTTTTTACTGGCTTATATAATGTGTCGCGCTGCTCCGGCGTACGGTTTATTCCATTTATCAAAACCTTAAATTCCTTGACAGACATGAACTCACCGTTTGTGGCACCCGCGCTCCTTGAGATATTCTCCTCCATCAGCGTCCCTCCCAGGTCATTGGCACCGAAGTTCAAAACCGACTGCGCCATTTTCTTTCCGAGCTTGACCCAGCTTGCCTGGATGTTCCTGATATGGGGATAAAGCACAACCCTTGCAAGTGCGTGCAGTTTCAGGTCATCAATACCTGTGGATATGTTCTTTCCATTACCCAGATTGTTGTTGTACGGCATAAAAGGAAGAGGAACGAACTCTGTGAATCCACCTGTTTTTTTCTGGATCTCCCGGATTATAAAGAGATGCTCTATCCGTTCCTCCAGAGTTTCGATATGTCCGTACATTATCGTTGAAGTGGTAGGTATCCCTGACCTGTGTGCTGTCCTGACAACATTGATCCATTCATGAGTGGTCAATTTTTCCGGGCAGATCTCCTCTCTCACCCTGTCTACAAGTATCTCGGCTGCAGTTCCAGGCATCGAGTCCAGACCTGATTTCCTGAGCTGCGAAAGCGTCTCTTTTATGCTCATATTGCCATTTCGTGCAGCATGAAACACTTCCATCGGAGAAAATGCATGGATGTGCAGATGCGGGAATTCAGCCCTGATGTTTTCCAGGATCTCGCAGTAGTTAAAGACATCCCATTCTGGAAGAAGCCCGCCCTGGATGCATACTTCTGTGATATCAAATTTAATAGAAGCTCTGATTTTTTCAAGGATCTCAGGGATGGACAGGACATATCCCTCAGGGTTTCTGAATGCGCAGAATCTGCAGGTTCCGATGCACCTGTTCGTGAAGTTGATGTTCCTGTTGATCACATATGTCACTGTGTCCCCGACCGCTTTTTCTCTGAGCCTGTCAGCCAGGGTGAAAAGGAGGGCAGGACTGTTGCATAGAGCAAGTGCATCGTCCA
>JAPZAV010000043.1 GCA_027460465.1 Candidatus Methanoperedens sp.
TGGCAATTCTACATATATGTCGGGATAATAACAGATATCGATTTTGTTGATACGGTTGGTTTTATCCATATGAAAATCAAATCCGGCTCTTTTGCCCTGTTGGGCGTATTGCACGTATCCACATACTTGCCGCGAAGGTAACCTGAGCCGTCAATATCCCTCAGGACAACCGTTGAGTAAGCCCTGTCAGGAATCTCGGACTCGGCAGTAAGAGTCCTGTCTTCCAGGGCAACCACGGGATTTGGAATGAAAACCCTTCCCCAGCCGTTCGCTTTCAGCAGCGCCTCCGCGATATCCAGTACATTGCCGGTTTCAAAGTCAAGAAATACATGCCATTCCTCAATGGGATTGACCAGGGGAACTGCCACCTTCCATGCAGCATGGTATGCACCCCTTTTCGGATAGATAATCTGCTCTGCAAAAACCTCTTTCGCAAGCCTATTCTCTCCATGAAGGGTGTCTAAAGCGATGCGGATTGCCTCTTCCTGCGAGATGCCCTCCAATGGCAATTCTACATATATGTCGGGATAATAACAGATATCGATTTTGTTGATACGGTTGGTTTTATCCATATGAACCGAAGTAAAAGCGTTGTGGACAGGCAGTTCATTGGATACCTGCTGGAATACGACATGGCTTCCCCCAAGGCTGTCCGTCTTTCTGATGAACTTTAAATCTTTCAAACCCTCTTTCATTTTGAATAATTTTAAATTTGCAGAAAGAAACTTCCATGCTGCCTTTTCCGGTTCTTCTTCCTGAACTGATAAAATCCCGCATAAATGAGAAGGTATCCCTCGCTTACTCCATATAACGTGGAGACTTGTATCCAGTCTTTTCAGCTTTTCAATAGCATTTAGCAGGGATTTTGTGGGCTTTATTGGTTTTATCCGTTTTCCGTGGTGTTTGCCAGAGCTAACCAAGCTTAATCACTCTTACCACGAGGTTGATCAAAAGGATAACAGGTATGAAAAATTTTATGACGGTCATAAATAAACCGCGCATCTTTACAATTCTAATTTAAGGGCGGTGTAGCTTAAAGCTGAGGGCAGCCCGATCAGGATTATTATTGCCGAGACCATAGAAGTTGCCTTTTTCCTTTCAAAGCCATAGGAATCAATGAGAGTAGCCACGGGCACTTCCAGCATGGAGACTGCGGAGGTGAGGGCAGCAAAGAATAGAAGTAAAAAGAACACGGCGGCGAGGAAAATCCCGAAACTGATTTTCTGGAAAACCGGAGGCAAAGCAACAAAAGCAAGCTTCACGCCCGATGCAGGATCGAGTCCGAAGGAGAATACAATGGGGAATATTACAAATCCGCCCAGAATCGCAATAATCAGGTCAGATATTGTAATTATGCCAGCGCTTTTTACGATTTTCTCATTCCGCATGTAGCTGCCGTAGGTGAGCATGATGCCTACACCAACGCTCAGGGAGAAAAATGCCTGCCCGAAGGCTGCCGTCCATACAAGAGGATCGGAGAGTTTTTCGAAGTCTGGAGTGAGATAGAATTCTATACCGCGTACCGCACCTGGCAGCGAAAGGGAAAAAACCAGCAGTAAAAGCAGCATTGCGAACAAAAGCGGGATTAGAAACTTTGAAAGTTTTTCAATTCCGTGTTTAACACCTGCCCTGACCACAAAGAATGTTATCCCACCCGAGACCAAAAAGAATAACAGTGGATAATAAGAATCCGTAAATTCGGGAAAAGGCATATACCTGCCAGAGACAAAGAAGAGAGAATAGGCAAGCACCCAGCTTGTTATCACGAGATAATAGCTCAGTATCATGCCCATGACAAAGACAACGAAGAAGCCTGCCAGCCTGAATCTTTTCCCGATGGCGCTGAATGCAGGTACAACCGAGGTCTTAAAATGCCGTCCCATGGCGAACTCAAGCATCATCAGAGGCATGCCGAAAAGAAACACCGCTATTACATATGGGATTAAAAAAGCTCCACCTCCGTTTTCTCCAACTATGTAAGGAAAACGCCAGATGTTGCCTATGCCAACTGCAGAGCCTATGCTTGCAAGTATGAAGCCTATGCTTGAGGACCATTTTTCTCGTGGCATAATTTCAGGTCCTCTTTATTCGTTTTACTACTCCATCCCCTGCCCTCACCATTCTATCTATCAATCCATATTTTACAGCTTCTTCTGCTGTCAGGAAGAAGTCCCTGTCAGTATCTTACTCAATGACCTCCATGGGCTGACCTGTATGATATACTAAGATTTCGTTCATGCGCATCTTGATCCTGCTCATCTCTTTTGCCTGGATGGCGATATCTGATGCCTGTCCCTGCGCACCGCCGAGAGGCTGGTGTATCATCATTCGTGCATCAGGAAATGCCGTCCTTTTTCCCTTGGTCCCTGCAGCCAATAAAACTGCAGCCATCGAGGTAGCCTGCCCCACACAGACAGTCGCAATACTGCAAGCAATGCATTGCATTGTATCATAAATAGCAAGACCTGAGCTAATCAATCCTCCAGGGCTGTTTATATAAATTTGAATATCACCTTCAAAATCTTTTGATTCTAGATAAAGAAGCTGTGCGATTATGTTTTCTGCCGATTCATCGTTGATTTCACCTGTAAGGAATATTATCTGGTCATCCAGCAGGCGAGAATAAATATCCATCAGATGCGGACCATGCGATACGTAAAGCGCCTTATGAATTGCCATTGTTTCCTCCACTTTTTGCACAAATCAATGACTCAATGATTTGATGCTCAAAAAAATATTTGGTTGCATATATAATAAAGTTATCGCTCTATCTGGCAAATTTTTCAATGGAATCTCTTTTTCGATTTTCGCTCATCCTGTGATAATACCCCTATGAAAAACGACGGCCATACATGGTCTTCGATATTTTTGAGCCGTTTCTTCGCGTCCGCCGTAAAACCCTGTTATCAATTCTTCTTGTATGCATTAAATCTTCGCATTCTTCCTATGCAAATGTTGAATAATTTGAAAGTGATAACAGTTAGTAAGGAGAAATAGTGTTATGCTCGAATACCTGAAAAAATTTGAAAAAATAATAGTCATGTTTCTGGCTGTCATGATGTCGCTGGTTGTACTGCTCTCTGTAATAGAATTGGGTTGGATACTTTTGAATGATATTATCACACCGCCTGTATTTTTACTGAATATCAATGAATTGTTAGACATATTTGGACTGTTTTTGCTGGTTTTGATAGGCATCGAGTTACTATACACGATTAAAGAATACGCTATGGAAAGCGTGA
>JAPZAV010000044.1 GCA_027460465.1 Candidatus Methanoperedens sp.
GGTTTAATATGCTCTCATGCACCAGCTTTGAGGTTCTTGGATCAAGTGTTCCGGTTGGTTCATCCGCAAGCAAAAGCATTGGGTATTTAGCAAGCTGCCTTGCCAGCACTACACGCTGTTTCTCTCCCCCGCTTAGCTCCTTTCCTGTGTATGTCATTCTATGGCTGAGCTTCACCTTTTCGATCAGTTCTGCTGCAATATAAGGACGTCTCTCCTTAGGGATATCGGAATATTCAAAGCTGTGCATGATGTTTTCAAGAACCGTCTCATCGCCATATAAACCGAAAGTCCGCTGCATCATGATAGCAGTCCTGTCCATGATTTTCCTGTGCATGCCCTTTGAGTTAAGATAATTCACCCTTTGAAGTTCAGTTTTTATGTTGCATTTTGAGCATGTACTGCCTGCACTGCTCGGAGGGCTTACTTTACCGCATTTGGGACAGGTAGAAATGTTGAAAATTACTTCGCCAGCTATATCCTCAAATTCCCCAAAGCCGCGGAGCAAATGCAGGAGAGTGCTCTTTCCTGCACCGCTTTTTCCAATTATACCAATACTTTCGCCTTCATTTATGTCCAGATTTATGTTTTTGAGAATCTGTTTGCCATTAACATTGATATTCAAATCCCGTATTTCGATTAAAGGCACCATTTTATTCCCTCTTTTTGTTTTTAACAACCTCGCAAGAAAGTATGCCCTCGAACATATCCTTGACATGCTTATCCGAGAGGTCGAGAATCTTTGAGATAATCTCGTTCTTTATCGAATATACCACAAATTTTCCAATCTTCTCGGTATTGACAAGCCCGCAGTTCCGCAAACACGACATGTGATGTGAGACAAGACTCTGGTCTTTCCCTGTTGCCTTGCATATATCATTTACATACATGCCGCCATTTTCTTTTAATGCATAAAGTATTGAAAGTCTGGTTTCATCGCTTAGTGCACTGAAGAAATACTTTTTTGCAGTGGTTATATCTCCATTTAACATATGTATATGTGTTCATACGTTCTGTTATAAATAGATTTTGGAATGAAGAAGTCTATATGATTTACTTTCTTGCTGTTGCATCTTTCATCCAAAGAGACCTTCGCATCTCATTATTTGATTTTTACAAAAATCTTCTTCCTCGTCACAGGTATTAATTTTTTCCATTCGATTGTGCAATCTTTTTCTATCTTGAATTCCTCTGTTGTTGAATTGGGCGAGTTCCCATTAACTTCGTAAAGGTAAAGTCCCTCTTCTCCGTCGATAGCCATAACGAACTCTTTGTCGCCAACTGTTTTTAATTCCACTCCGGATACCTTTCTCAGAGCTTCCAGAATACTGGCGCCTTTTTGCAACTTTATCTCGTATGAGTCGGCAAGTTCATCAAACATGCTGTACATGTTCTTTATTTTACTGACAAGCACATGGGTCTTGCCAAACTTTTTTATTTCAATTAAACCTGCTTTTTCCAGAAGCTTTGCATGTTTAGCCACTACCGGAACTGAAAGGTTCAGTTCTCTTGCGAGACCAGCGATATGCATTTCTTTCCTGGCCAGTATCTTAAGCATTTTCAGTCGCGTAGTACTGCTGAGCGCTTTAAAAATATCGTTAGCCATATGGATAACAACTGTTGCCTGAAAGGTTAAATATTTTATCTATTGCTTGATATAATCCAGTTTAATAGAGGTATTATAATGACTGAAATGAGCGGTGAATACAGGTATGGATATGAGTATAGATACGAATTGGATTATGCAATGCTCGCGAAGCTTGCAATAATTTTTCTGACAATTGCCCTGGCTATTTATATCATAGGATTTGCAAACTTTGAAAGCTTCCCTGCACTCCATGAGGGATTTCATGACCTACGTCACGCAGCAGGCTTCCCCTGCCATTAAAGGCTCACTGAATTTTCTATCGATCCTGAAGGCAGGAATTTTTACCGGCTTGATTGCAGGCACAGCCCTTGGAGGACTTCTACTTTTATTTCTAACACCAATCATATTGGAAGCAGAAACTTACGAAGTCCAAATACCTGATTCCCATCCATTAATTCCAAGGAATATTGTTCACTTCTGGACTTTCAATGGAGCTATCATGCTTGGAATCCTCTACTCTATAATATTCACATTCGTGTATACTATGGTCCAGCACAGTATTCCTGTAAAAAACACTCAGTTTAAAGGTCTGATTCTGGCTTTAAACGGTTTCCTGGTGGCAGTTCTCGTTCCTTCTCTCTATCTGCCGCCTAACCCGCCTGGCATAGAGACCTCACTGCCTGTGATGACAAGGCAGAGCATCTTTTTAGTTATAGTCTTAGTTGGGATTCTAGCTTCAATAGCCTTCTGGATGATCTATGCTATGGAAATACAGGGTCGAAAGCCTTGGAGCTATGTTTGCTTTCTGGGCAACTATAGGAGTGATGGTTAATACAATGCTAGATTATTTCAGACCATAAAATTCCCATGCCAGGTATGATACCATACCTGTCCCGAGTATCCATTCACATCCAGCATACCATACATTTTGTTATCCTTCTTTACATCAAAATGGTAGTAACCATAAAACATTCCACT
>JAPZAV010000045.1 GCA_027460465.1 Candidatus Methanoperedens sp.
TGCATGCCCGTATTCAGCCGAACCGCATAGAGGCGGGGTATTTCTAACTTCTATGAGTTGTATTTCGCCGCAATCAACTTCAAATATCAGAAAGCTGGAGGCTTTTCCGAAATGCTGGTTGATAACCGTCAGTTGAAACGACTGCGACTCTCACCTATTTCATCTCCTTTTCATTGCTTAATTATTTTGATTTCAGGGAAAATCTCATGTGTTACGCAGTAGTAGCCGGGACATCTCTCCTTGGCGATTTCATTCAGCCTGTTTAACTTTTCCATGTTTGCATCTGAATCCACTATCATTTCCCATTTGAGATGCTCTAATATAGGGTTTTGAGTGACACCGAAAGCCCCCGTCAGATCCATGTTCGACGTAGCTTTTATCTTAAAGCTTTTAAGTACGATCCCCTCAATCGCAGCCCATTTTGCGAAGGTGGCTGCGTAACAGGCAATAAGTCCGTATATACAATACTGCACAGGGTTAGGGGCTGTGCCGCCGCCACCCAGAATCAGTGTCTCATCAGATTGAAGGGTTATCTCTCCTCCCTTTTCTGTTTTTATCTTTGATTCAAACTGGGGGCCGGTTTTGCCTATCCTCCATTCACCCTCTATCTCCATGGTTTTCTTACCCGTGGAAGGGTCTTTTCTCGCTTTTTCAACAGTTTCCTTGAATTTTTCCACATCTACTCTGTTTACTATCATTCTTTCACCTCTTTAACCAAATACTAAAACCTTGTCAGATTCCTCAACTATATGAAACATATCATGCATTGTGGAAACTGGGCAAACCTCGCTCCCCTTCATCTGCCTTATTTTCAGGCAGCTTCCGCATGCAAAAATCTGACCTTTGTGCTCTGCAAACAGTCCTATCTGTTCCTGAACATTGAATTTTTCATCCTGAATATTTTCACTCTCAACACCTTTACCCAGGAGAAACACTTTTACCTCGTGCTCCATAAGTAAAGAAGTAGTGCCGAATCTAAAGGCATTCCACACTGTTTCCGGCTCGTTTGCGTTTATGATTATTCCGATTTTCATAACATCCTCTTTGCTAACTTTTCATTCTCCTTTATCTGTTCCAGAAGCACTTCCCTCATCAAATCGCATGCCTGCAAGATTTTCGGGTTTGCGATTTTGTAGTAAATATTTGCTCCTTCCCTTCTTGTGGTAACAACGTTATTCTGCCTCAAGACCGTGAGATGCTGCGAGACGTTCGCCTGCGGCACTCCGGCCAGTTCGGTCAGTTCGTTCACCGTTTTTTCTCCATCTCTGAGAAGGTTTATTATTTCCAGTCTTTTGGGGTTTGTAAAGACCTTACAGATCTCCGCATGCATTTCATAAATTCTTTTATCCATAGATGTACTCCGATTTCATATTTTAACACTAAAAATTTTAAGAAGCATTGGAACCTCTTCTTTATATTCCAGATACTCTTCTCCAAACTTTTCTTCCATCTCTTTTTCTTCTTTCTTTGCAAGGCGAAGATACATAGTGACCAGAAAGGGCCACATAATTAAAGTAAGAATAGTGGGCCACTGGATAAGGAACGCAGAAGTGATAAGTAAAATACCAAGATACTGCGGGTGGCGGGAGTATCTGTAGATGCCATTCTTCACAAGCCCTGCAGCCTTATGGATTTTCTTCCAGCCTAGAATAATTAGAACAAGCCCTGTCAGAATCATGATCGAGCTTACCGCCATCACCAGAAACACGCCTTTATTGAGTTGCAGTATTCCCAGACGGTCAAGTGCAACTGCTATAAGATGACCTGTTTCGCCCGTGGGTTCTATAGTGATACCAAGGATGGAGGATAAAAGGAAAATCGTAAGGGGAAAGCCGAACATCTCTGTGAACAGGGCGACCAAAAAAGCCTCGTATATTCCAAGCGTTTTCCAGTCGCGCCTTTTCGGAGCGTAAGCAAATCCTGCGGCAAAAAGAGTGAAGAATAAAATGCTTGCAATAACAGCCGCCCAGTTCCCGTACCAGACCATGTTTACCCCGTCAGTTCTTTCTCCATCTCAAGGTACTGCTCTCTTGTTATTTCGCCCCTGGCGTATCTCTTTTTCAGGATAGCAAGCGCGGACTCAGGCGTTTCCTCTGATTTTTGTGTTCCGGCGTTGATAAGTGAAATCACAAGCCAGATTATTGCTCCCCAGAACAATACCATTATGATGACTCCAAAGCCCATTCCAAAGCCCATGCCGAACCCCATCATTCCTCCTCCGGAAAACAACAGGACTACTGCCACAAGTAGCGCGATGAGTATCCACAATATCGAATCTTTATTGCTCATTTTTTATACATCTCTTCAATTTTGGATTCTAATAACATATTCTAAATTATGAATATTCATATATATGAATCTTTCCTTCACTTTATAGTATTCCTTCACACCTGCGATTACAACGAATCCACCTTTATGCATAAAACCTGCAATCGGCTTTGGCACAGTTTTTATTCCTGAAGCTATGCTCACATTTGAGTTTCGAAACTGGAATATGCTCAAGTCCCACGCCAAGCACTTCTTTGAAATATTGATTTGCCGACTCTATTGCAGTAAAGGTGCTCCGTTTACAGCATCTGTCTCCCCTGTTACTTGCTATTGCTGCAAGTGCCCTTGAGGTCATCATATTCGCAGTTCGCCTTTCATGATCCGTCAAAGGTGTGGCTTTCAGTATGGTACTCATGGCAATACCTGTGGCAATAGCAGCCGCATCAGTGCCATACAAACCGCAGTAGCCGCCCGGCACTGTAGCGCCGCGTCGTATAGCCTCTTTGATATCGCGCAGCAAATGAGATTTTTCAGGATATCAAAAGCGAAAGGCCGTGAATCCTTCCATAAGTCTTAATAACCCTTGGTGATGTATTGAAATAACCGATCAAATGTTGATATATGATTGAAACCAGCGTGAGCCTCTAACATCAAGTTATCGAAAGCAATCTCCCATATGGGCTTTCATCAAAATATCGGGTATACTGAGATGTATCAAGCTTTTCCCCGCCAAAGAGCAGACGTGAAAGCGAGGGCTTGTTTGCATAGGTAACTTCCGGTCTGCCTTCTATTCCCCCGAGTCTGGCTGCAATTTCGATGGCATCGTCGAGGCTTCCGAAATCATCAATAAGCCCGAGTTCCTTGGCTTTCGCGCCTGTGTACACACGCCCATCAGCCAGGTCCTTGACCTTGCTCAGAGAAAGATTCCTGTTCTCTGCCACCTCTTTTACGAAACGGAGATATGCTTCCTCTATGATTTGATCCGCGAATTTTTTTTCTTCGTCCGTCAATCCTCTCCAGTCGCCACCCATATCTTTCAAAGCTCCGGATTTCGCGATATAGAACGAAGTACCTTCCATATTATAGAATTTTGACCTGTTCTGGAACTCCCATATCACTCCTATGCTTCCAGTAATGGTATCAGGGTTGGCTATGATCTTATCTGCAGGAACGCTGATATAATAGCCTCCGCTGGCTGCCACATCTCCCATAGAAATCACAATGGGCTTATCGATTTTTTTCATTGCACCCACGATCTCCTGAGCAGCGGCAGCAGAGCCCCCAGGACTGTTAATCCTCATCACAATGGCTTTAACCCCACGATCTTCTGAAGCATCTTTCAGGCTCTTTGTTATCTCCTCGGATGTTGCGATTCCAAAGCCTGAAGGGATGCTTCCTGTCAGCATAATCCCCTGCACATATATCACTTCTACCCTGTTCCCCGAGATCGCAAAATCCCTGCCTGCGAAGATCAAATAAAAGCTGCCGCCAACGATGATCAGCAAAAAGAACAGCACAGAAAAGTACAGTAATATTTTCCTGGATTCGGACATGATGTGAACAATGCAATTATTTTATTAAATACTTACCTACCTGGTATAATCCTCAAGACAAACATCGAGGTACCGCGCATTGCTTGCATTGATGAACTCATCGCAGATCTTCTTTGGATCTCCATCGCCGATAATATGCCCTTTATCTATCAGTATAGCCCTCTGTGCAACTTCTTTTATGAAATCTACATGATGACTGACGAATATGATGGTGGTATTGAACGTCCTATTGATATTCTTCAGGGAGTTTGCCACATCCCTGAGCGTGATGGGATCAAGATCACCAAAAGGTTCATCCAGCAGCAGGATGGAAGGTCTTGAAGCAAGTGCGAGTGCAAGTGCTGCCCTCACGTTTTCCCCGCCGCTCATCTGATATGGTTTGACATCAAGGAGACCAAGCGGTAGATCTACTGCTTCAAAGATCGGCTTTGCGTAATTCATTATTTCTGTCAGAGGATAGCTCGGGAAAAGTACACCCAGGATCGCTGGAGTATAGCCCATCTTTGCAAGATGCTCCTTTGCATTGTCCTCAGGCATATCAGTCATCCTGTAAAGTTCATCCAGATCCTTATCAGGTATCCCGAATTCCTTGGCGCGCTTTTTTGATTCCTCCACAACTTTCTGACCTTTTACCCCGAGTCTATATGCAAGCTGCTGTTTTATCGTGGAATGCGGCGAAAGCGCAAACTCCTGGTACATGATGCTTGTAATTCTGCGCACCTCCATCCTCTTTGGAGAATACGTTGATATTTCAATCCAGTCGTTATCCACCAGGAACTCTATCTCACCGTCATCAGGAAAAACAAGACCGTCCATGGCATGGAGAAGAGTGGTCTTTCCTGCCCCGCTCGGTCCTATGAGCGCAACGATCTCACCTTCTTTGAATTCGATATTGATGCTATCAAGGTCAAGCACTTCACCCTGCCTGAAAAGCCAGTATCGCTTGGAGAGATCGGTCACTTTGATTAGAGTCTTGTCAGACCTGCGCTCGGGCATCGGTACTATGGGCTTCATATTCTTCAGGAACTTCTTCAATACATATTCAGGCTCGCCTTCCTCGACTATTCTGCCTCCCTCAAGCCAGAGAACACGGTGGGCAAGATATGAGTGAACCTCGGGCAGATGAGATACCACCAGGGTCTTGATCTTGAGTTTTTCATTCACGTTCTTTATTGCATCCAGTACCTCCTGTTTTGTTGCAGGACATGTCATGGTTGCAGGTTCATCCAGGAGAAGAAGAAGGGGGGATGCAGCAAGCTGCCGTGCCATCAGCAATCTCTGCTTTTCACCTCCGCTCAGAACAGCTGAAAAATGCTCTGCTTTCTTGTCAAGATTGACAAGTTTCAGGTACTCCATGCTCTTTTCATACAGTTCGTCATAGTAAGGTGCATCCTTTTCAGGTAATATCTCAAATCCACATTTCTGTGCATTAAGGCGGCGCAGTACGTTTTCATAAGTAGCGCCCGGCCAGAGGCCGAAATTTCGCTGAAGATGGATCGCAGTCATTTTCTGAAGTTTCTTGATGTCCTCATGCGGGGCACCCGGTCTTACGGTGAACCCATCAAGCTCAAAACTGCCTTCAGAGAATGGTTCAATACCGCGTAATATCTTCAATATCGTGGATTTCCCGCCTCCACTTTTTCCAATGATCCCGAGGATCTCACCCTCGTTAATTTCAAAACTTATTCTGTTCAGAACTCTGACCGTATCAGAATCGATTACATAGTCTTTAACCAGATTGCTTACTTTCAGCATCGATGATTCTCCAAAACATGCAGCTACTGATGATTTCAAATAATGAGATTTCCTAATGTTTGAACGTCTATATATTATTATTGTTCAAATCCTGGAAATTATTGTTCCATATCTCATTTTCGCATTGCAGATGGAGAAAGATTTATACTTTAACAAATAGTATTGAAACGGATAGTCTTCGGACAGATTATCATGAGATTGAGGTAATACAAATGAAATTTGGCGATTTTTTCAAGAAATCTGAAAAGAAGGATCCGATGCAAGAGGCAGAGGATTACAAGCGATCCGGTAAATACGATAATGCACTGGAAGCCTATGGACGAATTCTGAGTACAGACCCCACTAACCTGAAGGCATGGTATGGTAAAGCCTCCATCCATCTTTCACTCGAGCAATATCTTCCCGCGCTTGAGGCTTATGAGAAAATCCTGGAACTTGATCCAGAGAATATCAAAGCCTGGCATGAAAAGGGCTTCATACTTGTCAATCTTGGCAGATTGAGCGATGCTCTTGAGGCGTATGATAAGGTACTTGCATCCGAACCTGACAATGTCAAACTTCTGAATGAGAAGGGAATGATATTGAAGGAATTGAAGCGGAATGCAGATGTATTGAAGATATATGACAGGCTTCTCTCGTTTGAACCGGATAATGTGAAGATATTGTTTGACAAGGGATTGATCCTCTCAGATCTTGGAAAAGAAGCAGATGCTCTGCCGGTATATGAGAAAGTACTTGAAGTGGATCCTGATCATTCAGGAGCGCTTGCACGCAAAGGGATGATCATAGGGTTAAAAAGAAACTATGCCCAGGGCTTCCTGTTTGTAGATAAGGCTCTGGAAAAGGATCATTCCAACTGGAATGCTCTGTTTGCAAGGGGCGCTATATGGAAGCTGAAAGGCGCAGACCTGGCAGCACTTGACAGGCGTTATGATGCTGTGAAAGCATATGATAATGCGCTCCAGGCGTTTGAGAAAGCCATCCAGCTCAATCCCCAGAATGCAGCGCTATGGTATGAAAAAGGTCTTCTCCTGCGAGAAGTGGACCGCAAGAATGAAGCAATAAAGGCTTTTGATAAAGCAATTGATCTCGATGTGGACAGCACAAAAGCATGGTATGATAAAGGTGTGACGCTTAAATCACTTGGAAGGGAAGATGAAGCCTCCAACTGCTTTGAGAGGGTCCTGAAATTGAATCCCTCGCATACCCTGGCGCGCCATAAATTGAAACAGATATAATAAAGCAGGAGAGGTTGTTTTTTTTATAATACAACCTCTTCAGCGGTCATCTCAAAGAATAATGCATTTTTATTTCGTCGCATTTGAGCTTTTCACGTTCATCCTGCTTATTATTTGTTTTCTTCATGCCCGTACTCAAGGAAAGCCCAGGCTGGTCGAGCTTATCACCCTTGTGGTCAATGGTCTGTTGCTTGAGAAATTGACTATTCTATTCTTCAGGGAATATACCTACGGTGATGGTTTTCTAATTATGGTCCAGGATGTACCTCTGAGCATTGCCTTCGGGTGGGCAGCGATAATCTACAGCGCAATGGAGACCACAAATATGCTCGGTATTCCTCTGGCAGCGAGACCCCTGTATGATACTCTCCTTGCACTGAACATAGATCTTTCAATGGATGCCATTGCCATTCGCGCAGGGTTCTGGAAGTGGTTGAATGGCGGTGAATGGTTCGGAGTTCCTTATGGTAATTTTCTGGGGTGGATCTGTGTGGTGTTTTTCTTCTCGTTTTCTGTAAGATTGTTGAGAAAACATCCTCCTGGAAACGAAGCCATCAGGGTTATCACGATCCTGGTGAGTTCATTATTGCCTCTGATATTAATGCTGAAGATCTGGGCACTATGGGTGCCGGATATTCTAAAAGGTGCGATCATAGCCGGCATACTTCTTATTTTTCTGACAGTAGTTCTATTGAAATCAAAGGGATTTGCAAACAGTCACAATTATCGTATCATGGCAGTTCCTTTTGTTTTCCATATCTTTTTCCTCTTTTTGCTCATCCATGAAAGATTCTATGCAGAGGTACCTCTGCTGCTCCCCCTTTCCGCAGGGATGTTAATACTTGGATTCGCCGGGCATTTTCCGCAATCTGTAAGAAGATCGTTATCCAAAGGTTTCAAATCATAATCCAGACTATGACAGGAGTAATAAAAGCTTCAAGGAATGCAGCTATTCCTATCAGCAGCAGCGACGCGAGCACTATCATAAGTGTTTCATCAAGGAGTTCATTCTCATTTTCTGTGCCTTTCATGAATTTTACCCCGAGTCTTATGCCGGCAGCAGTGGTGATCAAAAATGCCGTGATTTCAAAAACACCATGCAGAGCTATAAAAGCTGAAGCAGCTTCCACAGGCATTACTCCATAGAATAATCCCATTATGATCCCGTTCACGATCACGCCAAAGAGAGAAGGTATTACGAAAAATATGCCGCTCAGCGCCTGATTCAATGCAACGATGCCGTTATTTGAGAAATAATTCAAAAGGTCAAGGAACGGTAATGAATGGTAGGGACCAAGAAGAGTATTCTCAAGAGACCTTCCTATCAGGAGCATGAGTTCATCTTTTAAGAAAGAAAAAGAGTTCCCTACATAATATCCAAGACCAAATCCTCCCAAATAGAAGCAGAATGCAGTCAGGACGTACAGGAGATTTTTCTTAACAAAATCCACAAGGATTACTGGAGATCTGATTATCAAGCCCTTCGTTGCTTCAATATAAGCAATCTCCTTTTCCATTGCCATGACAGGTCTTCCTGTCCTGTCGAGGAAAAAATTGAGCTTGGCGAGGCTGATCCATGGACCGAGTACAATCAGGGAAAAGAGCTCGAAAAAGCTCGAAATGTTTGAATTGAATATGCCTGTTATAAATTCAAAAGTAAATGATATCACTCCAAATATCAAAATTATGCTAATAAATATAACTATAAAAAGCAGGACAGAAGCAATATCCCCTAAAACCAGTCCTTTGCTTTGCCTGACTGCCTCGATTATGCTTTTGTTCTCCACGACGATGCATTCTTCGGAAAAGAACAATAACAGCATCATTATTACCCATAATATCAAGAAAAGCAGGAGCAGTAGGATGAACACGATGATACCGGCTGGCATGGGGAGAATGACCAGAGCAGAAAAAGGCATCAGAAATAAGATGATTGAGATCAGGATGATCAAAATCCACAGACCTGCTATCCGAAATATGTTGTTTCTTGCATGGTATCGAAAGTTCTTGAAATCAAGGGATCCGGTGATCCCCTGCCATGTGTATCCTATCGTCCCTCCTCTGGTCCAGGCAAATAACAGAAATCCAATGAGCATTATTAAAAAGAATCCAATTAGAAAGGCTATTAAAATGGGCAGTATATCAGGAAAAAGATCTGAAAACTCTTTTTGCAGCTCCTGCACCTGCAGATCTGTATTAATCCCGATACTTTGTTTTGTAACGATCTGTGATATGAGATCCTGATTTTTCTCGATTACGGGTACAATCTTTCCCAGAACAGGCAATGAAAAGAACACAAAGGAAAGAATGATCGTCCATATTAATGCATATGCCAGTGCATTGGAGTGTCAGGCAGGATGAAATGAATATGTTTATATGAAAAACAGGGTTACATTATGATAGCAAATAGAGAATAGATAATGGTTCTGTAAGGGTATGGAAATAAAAAATACAGAAATCGCTGAAGTGCGCACACTGAAACTTGCGGTGGGAATCTATCTTCTCGTTTTTGTCCTGAAGATAGTGGTCTACTTTTTCACGGGCGTCATGGCGCTGCTGGCAGAGGCGCTTCACACCCTGAGCGATATCTTCATCTCAGGCTTCCTGCTTGTGGCAACGATCTGGTCACGCAAAGAAGCAGATGAGGTGCACATGTTCGGTCACGGAAGAGCCCAGAACGTTGCAGCTCTTGTAGCTGCGACACTGTTTATCTCATTCACAAGTTACAAGCTCTACGAAGAAGCCATCCCGAAGCTCTTTGTTGCTGAGGAAGCATATTATCAGAACCTCCCGCTTGCGATCGGGGTGATCGTTATTTCGATGGTTATTGCTGCTATCCCCTTGATTAATCTTCTTAGACAAAAGTCGAAAGGGGCTGCAGGTAAAGCTCAGCTCACCGAACTCCTGAACGATGAGCTGGGGCTGATCGCCGCGCTCGCTGGCACGCTGTTCATCATGCAGGGCTATAATATCGCTGACCCGATCGCTTCCATTGCCGTGGCAACCATTATAGCCTACAACGCCATAGGACTGTTCAGGGATAACATGAGCTTTCTCCTGGGGCGCTCTCCTGGAATAGAGTTCCAGAAAAAAGTCGAGGATATCGCACTCTCTGTTGAAGGTGTCCTGGGAGTGCATGAGATGCGTGCTGAATACATCGGAACTGAGACCGTTCATGTGGGCATGCATATCGAAGTTCAGAAGGGAACCCCAATCGAGGAAGCAGACAGAATGGCTGAAGAGGTTAGCGAGAGAGTGCACAGGTTTGTCAAAGGAGGTTATTGCATAATCCACGTGGATGCAGGATCATGATAAGAATAAAAAGATTGGAGGAATGAATTATGGAAAAGAAAGAAGTTAAAGAACAGCTTGAAACGGCAAGAAAGAGCATGGGTTTCGTTCCAGAGATCCAGAGGCTCATGGGAGAGGAAGCGCCGGAGTGGTTCAAGCTTTATCAAGACAGCGACGAAGCGCTCTGGAAAGACACAGCTCTTCCGGCGAAGATAAAAGTATTGATGGCGCTTGCGGTGGTTGCAGGAAGGCTATGCCCTGAGTGCGCTGAAATGCAGATGAAGAGCGCGCTGCACCATGGTGCTACCAGAAATGAGATACTGGATACGCTCGGCGTGGTATACGTTACAGCAGGCGCTCCGGGTGTCAGTGTGTGCAGGGAAGCGATAAAAAAGCTTTTGAAGTAACACGCAGAATATGCTGGGATCAAGATGCCAGAGAAAATAACGCAGAAAGATAAACTGAACGAGATCATAACAAAATATCCTGCAACAAGGGAAGTATTTATCAAACATGGTATGCCAAAATATACTGGAAGGCTGCCGTCCGAGAACCTGGAGTTCTTCTGCAGGATGCACAGGGTGGATATCAAGCAGCTGCTTGATGAACTGAACAGAGCAGCAGAGCTGGCATAGGTATGGAAATACCTCTGAAATTCGCCTGGGCAAGCCTGATCTATCTGCTCATTGGAAGCACCATGGGAGCTGTCATGGCGTTCAATTCACTCCCGCTTGCACCCTCGCATGCCCACGTACTCCTGATCGGCTGGGTTTCCATGATGATCTTTGGCGTGGGGTACCATCTTCTCCCTGTATTTGCAGGCACGGATCTCTACAGCCTCAGACTTGCAGAGATTCATTTCTGGCTTCAGAACACAGGTCTTATCGGGCTTGCCTTTACCATGCCGTACAGGTATGCAGGAGAGAGCTACAGAACCGGTACTATCGTGTTCGGATTGATCTCGCTGCTTGCGATATATATGTTCGTGTATAATGTGGCAAGATCACTCATACCTCAGGAAAAGGTAGAAGAGATCAGCGAATAATTTCTGAGAATCACGTAATTGAACAGTGCTTTGGATTTTGTTGTGAGCCTATATTTCAGAAAAAATGTACCTAACCTGGCAATTGAAAAATATATAAACAGCAGATAAAAGCGCCCAGAGTCACATGCCTCCCGAGTTGCGCCTCCGGAGGGCGCACACACGTATGGCTCGCGCCATACGTGGATACCAAGTCGAGAAGCGTAGCTTTCGGAGTAGGCGCGTCCACGTATGCCCCGCAAGGGCATACGTGTTGTTTGGGAGTCGAGGGAACCCAGAGTCACGCCTCTGGAGGGCGTGTACACGTATTGCTTCGCAATACGTGGGCGCGGAGTCGAGAACCCGCAGGGTTTCGGTCTGAGAACCCGCAGGGTTTCGGCATTTGATGAATGCAGATTATGGCGGTGCATCTGTGTTTATCCGCGTTCATCTGCGGTTAATTGTTTTGCGAAGCTATGCGGGATATTATAATTCCATTCGGATTCACATAATATATGTTAATCCGTGTTCTTATCTCAAAAATTATCTCTTTACCGCCAACGAATGAAACACTTTCACCCCGCTTACCATAGTTTTGTATATATGAAAGTTCTTAAATTTGTATATAAAATCAATAATTAATAAGATATATTTATGAGGATTTAAACGAATGCAACAAATGATGCAGATAAAGAAAAATGTTTACAAGATGCTGGATGGTTCCAAAAAGAATCTTGTTCAGAAAGTGGGAGATGGTTCGATAATTTGCAGATTTGAGAAATCCCCTCTACCTGAGGAAAAGACAGATATTATCTGTCCTCATTTCTTAGAGCTGAAATGGGCAAATGGATGTTCATATGACTGTGCATGGTGTTTTTTACAGGGGACCTTCAGATTTACAGGAAAACAACCAAGACAAAAGGATCGAATTAAAGTTAAGGAGCATATTAGCACTTTTTTAAATAATGGCTCTTTACCTGAAGTATTGAACTCCGGTGAGTTATGTGATTCTCTGCTATCTGAAAATTCTGATGATCCTTTCTCAAAATTCATCATTCCGCTGTTTGAATCACAAAAAAAGCACAAAGTTCTTTTTTTGACAAAATCAACCAATGTTGAAAATTTATTGAGAATTGATCAGCATGAAAATGTCATAATGAGTTTCAGTTTGAATGCACCTGCGGTTTCAAATAAGTGGGAAAAAGCGCCAGAAGTCGAAGACCGGATTGAAGCTGCAAGAAAAGTAAGTGATGCAGGATATGAGACAAGAATCCGAATAGATCCGATGGTTCCAGTATTCGAATGGGAAGAACATTATACCGGACTTATAGAGATATTCGAACAATTTCTTCCTGAGAGAATTACCCTTGGTTCTTTGAGAGGACTTCAGAGTACGATAAATTATTCTAAAGATAAAACCTGGGTAAAATACCTGTCAGAAAAATCAAATTGGGGTAAAAAGATTGATTCTGAAATCAGGTTTGAAATGTACTCCACTCTGATTGATTATTTGAAGAATAATTATGGCTATACAAACGTTGCATTATGCAAGGAGACAGTTGAAATATGGGAAAAGATGGAGTTGGATTATATGAAAATTAAGTGTAATTGTTTAATGTAATTTAAGGGAGAAGAAGCATCCTTTGAAATGTAAATATCATACACGTATTAAACATAAATTTCTCGGCGATTATCTGAGTATATGGCTAAAAGGTGTAAGTGGTAAAGTTAGTTTGGATTATGTAGATTTATTTGCGAGCGATGGAGTATGCGAACTGGATGCTGAATTAGAAACTCCTTTGATATGGGATGGGTCAGCATTATTAGCCGTAAAAATGAGCAAGGAATATAAAAATAGTTGGACATGTTATTTAAATGAACTCGATCCGACAACTTGCAACGAATTGCAAAATAATTTGAAAAAATAGCAAACCATGTCGGAGGCAAACTAAAAGATTCAAAAAATTTTAGACGGCCAGAAATGATAATTAATTTAATGACAACAGGCATGCAAAGAAATTTGGATAAATCGCCTGGGAGTATAAGCTTGGCATTAGGCATGGAAGAAGATAAGTGGAGGCAAATTATCAATTAATATCACGACAATGGAAAAACATATCATGATTTGAGTGTTGAAACTAAAAAAGAAAGCACTGTATTTTATTTGATAGCGATTTCCAGTCATGGTCTTGGTAAAAAAATATTAAGCAGTCTGAAGAGTTGTGTTGAAGGATATAAAGAGAAATGGTCAAAAGAATTAAGTGATATCGAAATTCAGATTGATATAGCAAAAATGAAAAAAGAGGGGCAAAGATCTATCTTTGATTTTTAGCTCTTTCCAGATTTGAAACTATTATTGTATGGCTCTATAAATTTGACATAAAATCATCGATTTCATTTCCTAAATCTGGAGATAATTTTTGGAATTGCTTCATATTCTCTAAAATCTATTTTTCATATCAACTAATAGAAAAATCCCAACCACATTCACACCCTCACCCTCTCCCCGCACTCGTTCCTCCTGAATACCCCGAACTCGGTCTTCTTCAGAACATCACCTGAGAACACGGGTCCATCCCTGCACACCCTGAGCCCGTCCACGCAGCATGCTCCGCATATCCCTATACCGCATTTGATATATCTATGGAGGCTTAACTGGGTTCTGGACGGCTCCACTATATCAAGAACCTTTTTCATCATGATCTCAGGACCGCAGCAGTATATCTGATCATGATTTTCCTGAGCTTCAAGCAGCTCTGTTACATACCCATGTTCTCCCTCCGAGCCGTCGTCTGTTGCGACCTTCAATTCCCCGACAGACTCAAAGCGTTCTCTGAACAGCAGCTCGTCCCTTGTCCTTGCGCCGAGCAGGGTTGTGATCTTGGCTCCATTTGAAGATATCTTTTCAGCCAGCGGCGCAAGCGGAGCTGCGCCCACACCGCCTGCGATCAGCATAATACTCCCGTTCTTTATTTCAAATCCTGTGCCGTAGGGCCCTCTTATCCCGAAGGAATCGCATTCTTCAAGCTCGAACAATGCCGATGTTGCAGGTCCTACCTTCTGCACAGTAATCGCATTTTCATAAGATAGCGCCATCGGGATCTCATCCACACCTCGAATCCAGACCATCACGAACCGCCCCGGGATCAATTCAAAGGAAGTATCGAAAAAGAACGTCCTTATCGTGGGCGTTTCATCCACCACTTTTGTGATAATAACATTGACAGGTTTCATACTTCGTGCGCCATCCCGTAAATATCATCCAGAGTCCATTGTTTTTCAGCCATGAACGCTTCCATGCATGGGGAAATATCCTGAAAGATATTGATGTTCTCTCCAACCGCAGAGCCGATCTGCACAGCCCTGGCACCTGCCATTATGAATTCCACTGCATCCCTCCAGTCTGAAATGCCTCCCACGCCAATAACAGGGATATCAAGGACTTCATAGAGGTCAAAGACGCATTTTATCGCCACTGGTTTGATGGCGCGGCCGGACAGACCCCCGAATCTATTCCCGAGTATGGGGCAGCCGGTCTCGATGTCGATCGCCATCCCGCGCACGGTGTTTATGGCCACAACCGCATCCGCACCCCCGCGCTGGGCTGCAAGCCCTGTGCTCTTTATATCTGTGACATTGGGTGTGAGTTTCACCCAGACAGGCGCGCTGATGGCTTTCTTCACTGCATGCGTGATATCCTCCACAAGTTCAGGATCCGTGCCTATGTCAGTTCCATATCCGTGGGCATGAGGGCAGCTCACATTGAGCTCGAAGGCATCAGCATCCAGAGCTTTCGCTATTTCCGAAAACTCGTCTGCGAATCCCCCAAAGATGCTTGCGATCACAGGCACACTACCTTTCCTTGCTGTATCTATCTCATCCTGGAAATTCTTATAGGAAGGATTCGGGAGACCCATGGCATTGAGAAAGCCGCAATCCACCTCAACCATGCTCGGATTGCTGTGCCCGCTTTTCGGTTCCAGTCCAATGGATTTGGTAACAACCGCTCCGGCTCCGCATTCTGCGATCCTCTTCAGAGAACCGCCTGTGGTACCCATGATTCCAGCAGCAAGCATCAGTGGATTTTCAAGCTTCAGCCCTGTCAATGTGAGTGAAAGCATCGGGGCTAACACTGTCTGGAGTCTACTTAGCTTTTTTTATTTAACCCATCTTCAGCGTTTAACAGAAGCAGACCCGAACATCCCCATACCGTAGAATTTAACCTTTCTCACCTCAAATCCTGCTTTTTGAAGCGCCTCTTTCACCTCATCCCATGAAAACAGACTTTCAGGTTTTCCGAACAGGATCTCAAACCGCGGAAATATGCTTGATCTGAAGTCAAAATCCACGATAAGAAATACACCTCCTTTCCTCAAGATCTTTCCTTTCCACATTTTCAATCGCGGCTTTCACCATGTCATGTTCATTGTCTATCGCGATAAACCTTGAACCCTTCAATTTCTCAGCAAGAAAAATAGCTCCAAGCCCCTGACCCGTGCCTAACTCAAGTACGAAAGGTGAAGGAGGAGTATACTCAATGAAGTCTGGAAAGATCCTGTTCGCCCGGGATCTCCAGAGATATGAATGCAGCCTTGATTTGCAGTAGAACTTCTCTATACCAGATATCATTGATTATCAATCACCTGTAATGAAAATACAGGGATATTGCTATGGTCAGGGTTATAAATGCCACGATATTGGCTGCGATAATGATTGAATCCCCGATATGCATTCCATACAGTGCCCACAGCACAACCCCGGCACTGAACTGGAACAGCGTGATAAGGCTCACATCCTTTACTGATCTTGTCTTTCTCATCTTCAATATCTGAGGCACGAACCCGAAGGTCGTGAGAAGCGCTGCAGCGATCCCTATGATAATCCATTCCATATCTTGACCTGAAATGCATGGGCCCGACCGGATTTGAACCGGTGACCGCCCGGTTATGAGCCGGGCGCTCTAACCTGACTAAGCTACGGGCCCATTCGAAAAACGCCGCCAACAGGGCTCGAACCTGTGACATCCTGGTTAACAGCCAGGCACTCTACCAGCTGAGTTATGGCGGCATGATTTCGATTCCTTAAAGGCATACTTTGATTTAAGCCTTTTTGTCTTTGCGCACTAACGGTTTGACAGAAAGAATAAGAATTATATAATTGAGGCGACATCTAATTATTGTATTCAAAGGTGAGAACATGGTCGACCCGAAAGTTCAGAAAATCATATCACAACATGCGGAAAGGCTGGGGAAAAAAATCAATGTAAGGGCAGTAGTGCTCATAGATCCCTCAAACATCAATCCATATGAAGGTCCGTTTGCGGTGTATGCACCAGGGATGCTGCATATCACAACCGATAAACTTGCAACACTGATGTCAGAATTTGAATTTGATACAGAGAAATTCCTGAAAAACATAATACTGAAGGATGAAGATAAAATTCCGAGGACGATTTACATTTCAACAAATACGAGAAGAATATTTATCAGGTTTCTTAAAATCCCAAATAAGAATCTGGATCTGATTAAACCTGCTGACAGGAATATGGTTAAAAAGGAGTTCGTCTACTATCTTGGGATATCCATAATGAAGAATCCAGAGAGTGTGGGAATGGAAGAGCCCTTTGAAAAGCCCCAGGAAGTTTTCGATTCTATTGATCTTTTGATCAAAGACCTTGAAAAAGTCCTGTGATACAAAACAATTTTAAATCATATCGCATATTCAGCAGGGCAAGAAGAATGGAAATCCTGAGAACATGAGAAGCGATAACATAAAGAAAGGGCTTGAGCGTGCTCCGCACAGGTCTCTATTAAAGGCAGTGGGGTTGATCGATGAAGAGATGGATCTCCCCTTTATCGGAGTGGTGAATTCATGGAATGAAATAGTCCCGGGTCATATCCACCTCAATAAGCTTGCGGAAGCAGTGAAGGCAGGGATACGAACAGCAGGAGGCGTACCTTTTGAGTTCAATACAATCGGGATATGCGATGGCATAGCAATGGGGCATACCGGGATGAAGAACTCGCTCCCGAGCAGGGAATTGATAGCAGACAGCATTGAACTGATGGTCGAAGCTCACCAGTTCGACGGGATGGTGATGATCCCGACGTGCGATAAGATCGTTCCCGGTCATCTGATGGCTGCAGGAAGGCTCGACATACCCGCGATCGTGGTAACAGGAGGACCGATGCTGCCCGGCATTGTGGGGGACGAGCCCTGTGACTTGATCTCTTTATTCGAGGCTGTCGGAGCGAGCCAGAGCAAAAAGATCACAGAGCAGGATCTGAAGAACCTTGAGGATCTCTCATGCTGCGGAGCAGGTTCGTGCGCCGGATTGTTCACCGCCAATACAATGGCATGTGTGACAGAGGCACTCGGCATGAGCCTTCCAGGATGCGGGACAGCTCATGCAGTGGATGCAAAAAAGACCAGGATTGCCAAGCATTCAGGCATGAAGATCATGGAACTTGTAGAAAAGGGAATGACCCCGAGCGAGATAGTTACACAGGAATCGCTTGATAATGCGATTCGCGTTGATATGGCGATCGGAGGCAGCTCGAACACAGCGCTTCATCTCCCTGCCATAGCTTCCGAAATCGGGCTCAGGATCTCTCTTTCAAGATTCGATGAGATCAGCAGGGAGACGCCTCATCTCATAAACTTGAGGCCCGGAGGCAGCAGGTATCTGATCGATTTTGAACGTGCAGGAGGTGTTCCAGCAATACAGCAGAGATTGCGGGAGAAACTCGATCTGGACGTGAAGACCGTGACCGGAAAGAGCCTGAGGGAAAACCTTGAGGAATATACGATCATCAACCCTCACGCCAACAGGGAGATAATCGCCACATTAGAATCACCAGTGCATGCAGAAGGAGGAATAGCAGTGCTGACAGGAAGCCTGGCACCTCTCGGATCAGTGATAAAACAGACCGCGGTGAGCCAGAAGATGATGAGATTCTCTGGACCTGCCCGCGTATTTGACAGCGAGGAGATCGCGATGAAGGCGATCATGGCAAATAAGATAAAATCCGGCGATTGCATAATAATACGATACGAAGGTCCAAAAGGCGGACCAGGAATGCGCGAGATGCTCTCTCCCACCGCTGCCATAGCAGGGATGGGGCTGATCGATTCAGTGGCGCTCATCACTGACGGCAGGTTCTCAGGGGGCACGCGCGGACCGTGCATCGGTCATGTATCTCCAGAAGCAGCAGAGGGAGGACCGATAGCCCTTGTCAAAGAAGGAGATCTGATCGAGATAGATATTCCAGGGCGGCTGCTGAACCTGAAGGTTTCTGATAAAGAGCTGGATAAACGCAGGAAAACATGGAGCCCCAAGGTGCAGGAAGTCACAAAAGGTTATCTTGTTCGATACCGGAAGCAGGTGAGTTCTGCTGATAAGGGTGCAATTTTCTCGTAATCCTGAACAGGATCAAGATTCTTTCGCAATAACGATGCTCTTATCTATGATCCACATATATCTACGATCAGATGGAAGAGCTCTCAGCGATAATTGAAAAAATACGCGCATCAGAAGATCTGGATTTCGAAGACGGGATGCACCTTCTGGAATCCAGGAACCTTTCCCTCATAGGAGCGCTTGCAGACCATGTCCGCAAAAAGACAGTTGGAGATAGGGTGATGTTTGTGACCAACTGCCACATAAATTATTCCAATATCTGCACCTCGAAATGCAGCTTCTGCGCCTATTTCAGGGAAGAGGGACAAAACGGCGCTTTCACCCTTACAATAGACGAGATCCTTGGTAAAGCGGAAAAAGCCTCGAAAATGGGCGCGACAGAGCTGCACATCGTGGGCTCGCTCAATCCGAAGCTCACTTTTGAATATTACGAAGAGATGCTCAGAAGACTTCATGAAGAGTATCCTGAGATGTCCTTGAAAGCATTTACAGCGGTTGAAATAGCACATCTTGCAGAATCAACAGGAATGAGCGTGCAAGACGTTCTTCTCAATTTTAAAAAAGCAGGGCTTGCAAGTCTTCCAGGAGGTGGAGGGGAGATTCTTAACCAGGAAACAAGGGCAAGAGTCTGTCCACACAAGATAAGCGGCATGAGATGGCTTGAGGTCATGGAGACAGCGCATGAGCTTGGCATAAAAAGCAACGCTACCATGCTCTACGGTCACATAGAGACGATATCTGATATCGTGGATCATATTCTGAGGATCAGAGAGCTGCAGAAAAGGACAGGAGGGTTCCAGGCATTTATCCCCCTGAGGTTCCATCCTGATAATACCGAGCTTCAAAAGAGCGGTCTTGTCAGGTTCGGTGCAACAGGGTTTGATGACCTGAAGATCATCGCTGTCTCACGTCTTTTACTGAATGGTTATATCAGTAATATCAAGACCTACTGGGTCATGATGAGCGAGAAGCTCGCACAGGTCGCGCTCCACTACGGAGCAAACGATATAGACGGGACTGTGATGGAAGAGCGGATCACGCATGCAGCAGGCGGATCAACACCCGAGTACATGCCGAAAGAAAGGCTGATCCATCTGATCAAAAATGCAGGCAGGATACCTGCGGAAAGGAAGACGAACTATGAAGTGATGCGGGTATATAATTGAAACGCATCTTATGCCCTGTGATTCAGTCTATATCGTACCGTGTATATTCTTGGGTCGAAATACACCTTCTATAACTTCTGGACTGTAGGCAGAAGGGATTTTTCCAGTATTCGCATAATTATATAAAGCCGCAACGAAAATTCCGTTCAGGCTTGCACTGACTATTCCCAGAATTACCCAGTAAACCACAGTAATTGCGAACGCCAGAATGATTATGGCGAAAGATCCAGTCAGGAATGATATAACGATCGGTATTATGCCAAGTATACCCAGGATCGCAAAGATAAAACCCATAGAGAATTGAGCGATCACATTCTCTCCCCATGTTTTCTTGAATAAGTGCCCGGATTTCTTGATAGATTCAAAAACCCCGATATTTTCGAAGATCATCACAGGAATTACAAAGAACGTCAACAGGCTCCATGCCATTCCAATAAGAGCAGCCGCAATCTTGCCCAGCATCCCGGATCTTTCTGAGATCAGATTCAAAACGAGTCCGATCGTGGCAGATACCAGTGCCCATACAAAGATTTTCCCGACATGCTTCTTTGCATTATTGAAGCCGTCTCTGAATGTTGGATCCCCTCCATTCAATCTTATATTTGCGCACGTTATCAGACCTGTGTTGAAGAATATAACTATGAAATAACTCAAAACATAGAAAACAAATAACAGTATATAATAATAATTGCCTGTCATCTCCATGCTTATGCCAGAAGATGTATCTTTGAAGTTGAGTAAGAAAACCGGAACCAGAAATGAGATGAGCAGCAGGACGGTCACAATCGCTGAGATCACTGGAAAAAGCATGATCTCTTTGTCTTTTTTCAGAACTTCAAAACTTTCTTTTACTAATTGAAAACTCCTTGTGAATTTTCCCATCATAATACCTCACGCTACGATAGCTTCACTTCATATAAAAAGCGTTGTTATGATCAGGCTCATTAACAGAAGAAGGGTCTACCATCCTCTTGCCTGCAGCACTTCCTTCTCTGTCAGACTTCTGATATCGATCCCTTTCATAGCACTGCCAAGTCCTTTTGAAATCTCTGCAAGTGCAGCCGGGTTATCAAAATTGTTCACTGCTTCAACGATGGCACATGCCATTTTTTCAGGGTTCTCTGCCTTGAATATCCCTGAGCCAACAAAAACGCCATCTGCCCCCAGGCGCATCATCAGCGCCGCATCAGCAGGCGTGGCAATGCCGCCAGCGGCGAAGTTCACCACAGGAAGTCTCTGGAGCTCTGAGGCTTCTATCACGATCTCGACAGGAGCCTCTATCTTCCGTGCCACATTCGCAAGCTCTTCCGAGGTTTTGCCTTTCAGTTCCCTTATCAAACCCATGATAGCCCTCATGTGCCGCACAGCCTCTTTAACATCCCCTGTTCCTGCTTCCCCCTTTGTCCTTATCATGGCTGCACCTTCATGGATCCTGCGAAGCGCCTCTCCCAGATCCCGTGCACCGCATACGAAAGGTATCGTGAACTTCGACTTATCAATATGGAACATCTCGTCAGCAGGCGTGAGCACTTCTGACTCATCCACCATATCCACGCCAATCGCTTCGAGGATCTCTGCCTCCACAAAATGCCCTATTCTGGCTTTTGCCATCACAGGTATCGTGACAGCCTCGATGATCGCTGCAATGACCTGCGGGTCTGCCATTCTCGCAACCCCGCCTGCCTTCCTTATATCTGCAGGAACCTGATGGAGCGCCATAACGGCTACTGCACCTGCTCTCTCTGCTATTTGAGCCTCCTCTGGCGTTGTGACGTCCATTATCACCCCGCCTTTTTGCATGCTTGCAAAGCCGCGTTTTAGAAGCTCTGTGCCGTGTCTGAGTTTCTCAAGCTGCATGGAATGCCTTCTTCCTTATTATATGAGATATTATACTTTGTGTACCCATAATCTTTTCCCAGATTAATTCTGTCTCTTTATTCCCACGCGCCCCCTGTGTTCAGCTAAACTGAACCCCGCGCTTTTCAGGAACCCTGCTGCATGACCTTTTCCATGAAGCAGTACCTCGGTAAGGTCAGCCACCTCATCTATGTCAGTGCTCAGGTTAAAAGAATCAAAGATCTCGATCTCAAGACCTATTCTGGATGCGATCTCGAAATGCTTTATAAAGCTTGCACCATAATAATCCACATGGAAATTCCCTGGATCGCGGATGAACAATGCGTTGGTTCCGCCCATCCTGCCTGGCGCGATAACAATATCAGCCTGAGATGAAGTTATGTCCCTGATATTCCTGACCGTGGCGAGCGGAATGTCTGCCATCAGAATCAGGACAGGCTCGTGTATTGAATGAGAACTCATTTTCTCAAGATATTCGTTCAGAGCCTCGTTCAGACCTTTCTCGGTCAATACAACATTGACGCCGTCGTATTCAATTATTGAAGTGGACAATATATCTACAACTTCAAAACAGCCCGAGCTTATCAAAGTCTCTGCCACATCGCCCAGCATTGCCATCGCGAAATCCTCGCGTTCTTCTGGAGAGAGAAGAGACTCTAATCTGGATTTGGCATTATTTTTCTTGAATGGTATGACAGCTCTCATGTTCCCTAAAAGACAGAATATGCCAATAAAAAGCTTTGGAAATTTTTAAACACAAAACCTATTAACCCTTAAAACATAGAAAGCGCCGAGGCAAGACCATGAAAGAAATACTCGAGATAATTGAGAACAATCCGAGAATAGACCCCAGGGAGATCGCTACCATGACAGGAATCACGGAAGCAGCAGCAGCCTCAAAAATAAAAGAGATGGAGAAAAAAGGGATCATTAGGAAATACAAGACCGTGATTGACTGGGAAAAGGCAGGCGAAGAG
Source organism: Candidatus Methanoperedens sp. (assembly GCA_027460465.1). Classification (GTDB taxonomy): domain Archaea; phylum Halobacteriota; class Methanosarcinia; order Methanosarcinales; family Methanoperedenaceae; genus Methanoperedens. The sequence goes on from JAPZAV010000045.1 coordinate 22,547, forward strand.
TTCGTGTATGCCATAATCGAAATAAAGGTCGTGCTGCGTTCAAGGACAGGGTATGATGCCATCGCCGAGCGGATCGCAAAGTTTCCCGAGGTCAGGTCGGTCCGCCTCATCTCAGGTGATCATGATCTCTCTCTCACAGTCAGAGGAAAGTCCATGAAAGACGTGGCTTTTTTCGTAGCAGAGAAAATAGCCACACTTGAGCAGGTACAGGGCACAGTGACACATTTTGTTCTTCGCACATACAAGGAGGATGGTGATGTCCTATTCGAGAAAGAACGTTCGGAACGTCTTGCTGTATCACCGTGATGGCATGTCAGATAAGTTCGTATCCACCAGGGTAAAAGAAATCCCGCCATCTGGCATAAGGAAATTCTTCGATCTTGTGCTTGAAATGGATGGGGTGATATCGCTCGGGGTGGGGGAACCGGATTTCGTTACACCGTGGCATATCAGAGAAGCATGCATCTACTCGCTTGAGAAAGGGATGACCTCATATACCTCTAATCTCGGTCTTCTTGAACTGAGGGAACTTATCTCGAAATGCTATAGAAACGACTATGATATTGATTATGATCCGGGGAGCGAGATCCTGGTGACAACAGGTGTGAGCGAGGCAGCAGACCTTGCCTTCAGGGCAATAATAAATCCAGGAGATGAGATCATAGTTCCTGAGCCCTGTTATGTCTCATACAAGCCAAGCGTCTTCCTGGCTGGTGGAGTGCCTGTTCCCGTACCTACGTACTGTGAGAACGAGTTCAGGGCAGGTGCAGATCAGATAAAAGAAAGCATCACTGAGAGAACAAAAGCTCTGGTTCTGAGTTATCCCAACAATCCAACTGGTGCTGTGATGAGAAAAAGCGATCTTGAAGAGATAGCGGATGTTGTGGTTGAAAATGACCTGGCGGTGATCTCTGACGAGGTTTATGGCAAATTGACTTATGATGGCAGCCATACCTGTTTTTCCTCGCTCTCAGGAATGAAGGAAAGGAGCATAATCCTGAACGGGTTCTCAAAATCACATGCAATGACAGGACTGCGCCTGGGCTATGCAGCAGGGAGCGAACCTCTCATAGCAGCGATGACAAAGGTGCATCAATACTCCATGCTCTGCGCACCTGTCACTGCCCAGATGGGAGGGATAGAGGCGCTGAAGAACGGCGACGGTGAGATGAAAAAGATGGTCAGGGAATACGACAGAAGGCGGAGGCTCATTGTGAGGGGACTCAATAAGCTCGGGCTTGAGTGCTTTGAGCCAAAAGGGGCATTCTATGCTTTCCCTTCCATAAAAAGCACAGGCATGACCTCGGAGCAATTCGCCAGCCGGCTCTTGAAAGAGCAGAAAGTGGCTGTGGTGCCAGGCGATGTATTCGGGGGATGCGGCGAAGGATATCTCAGGTGCTCATATGCCACATCGCGCGAGGAACTGATCGAGGCGCTCGGACGCATGGAAGCATTCATTGATTCGCTTTAGCGGCCTCAAGGTCACTGGGATGGGCAAGAAGCTCGTTGAAATATAACGTCTTATCGGTCCTTGTCATGTAGAAGCGCACCCACCAAACTGTTGTCAGAGCGGGGAAAATAACAAAATTGATGCCTATGCTTATGAAAAACCATAGGAAGTTTATGATCGGAATAAACCCCATGATCTGATCAACGACCATAAGAGCTACACTGATAGCGATCATGATCACCCAGAGCAGGATTACAGGGATCTTGTTCTTACGAAAGAATCTGAAACCCGCGGTTATGCCTTCAATTGGACCCAGGTTCTCTATCACCAGAACATACGTGAATACAGCCAGAACGATGCTTAAAATAATTAAATATATTATCCATAATAAAAATCCGCCAGCCATAAGTAAAATCGCACCCTGGTTCTCCTGGGATGCAAGCTGCGCGATATTTAATTTCATCGCCCCTGGAACGATGAATATTATACCTGCAAGGAATATTAAAGCAACAAGGACTTCAGCAAGAAATAGATTTATAAAGTTCTTTTTTCCGGCTTCCATCATGGTTGATAGCTCTGTTTTTCCTGTCTCATTTGCCTGTTTTGCCATCCCGATGGCGCCTGCTGTGAAGAAGGCATAGAACAGCATACTGATCAAAAAAATAATCAGCATCAGGAAGGCGATTTCTAAGATATGGCGCATTATGAACGGGATAATGGCAGTGATCAAGAACTCAGGATTCGAAATATCTCCAAGCGATGCCAGGGATGAACCCAGGATCAGGACAAATCCCACCAAAAAAATCACAAGCGCCACAGAGCCGATGATAACCAGACTTAGAATAAAAGGGATGCTAAGGTTGAGATTTTTTGTGTATGTTTCAAAACCGTTTGTTATGATTTTCTCGATATCTTCCACCATTGATGCTACCTTCTTTGAAATCTTAACGACCTGATTATTTATTAATGTAATCTATCAAAATTATTTAACATACGTTCACTTCAGAAGGATTATCGCAAGGAGCAGGATCACGATCGCCAGGACCATGGCCAATAATGCAGATCGCTTATCGCTCCCGAAAATTATGGGAACAGGACCTATCAGCACGACCCCTCCTGCTCTGACTTTCGTTTCTTCGGACTCTCTTTTGCTGTTCTCCTCAAAATCCGTTCTCTTTTCAGATCTCCTCCCGAGAATAAAAAACATGAGCATCAGGACAAGACCGAGAAACATTGCCGCCAGCGTTATCTCTGGCGATGTCCCGAATGCAACAGGTACAGGACCTATCATGATCAGTCCTGCAAAATCAGCTTTCTGGGCTGATAATATCATGCCTGCAAACAGGAGAACAGCACCGATAAAAATTAAAGCGATACCGGCTTTGATCATATCTTTCACAGGCTTTTTGTCTTAATAATATCGCTTTCTATATCCTCTATTTCACGCAAGAAAGTTTCGGATATTTCCCTCGCAATGGGTTTCCAGTCCTTCAAATCTGACTCTTCCAGTGAAGCTGTCCTGACATCCTCAGGTGTTCCCTGTGTGGTGATGTTTATCCCGCAGTGTATCTTTTCGCTTGAGATCCCGGCTGTGGCTATGCTCACGGTGAGCTTTCGATCTTCTATGAAAAGGTCATCCCCTTTTCTGGCTGTCTGCACTCCATGGTTCATGAGCACATCCCTTATACAGACAACGAGCAGGCGCTGCATATAATATGCCAGGCGCATACTTGCAGGTGAATCGAACTTCTCAATGATGATATGAAGAAGATCGTCGCCCTTTATTGCTTTTTCTTCTTTTCTGTCTTCAAAATCCTTCATATGTTCTAAGGCCACGTCCATTGGTCCATGGAATAAAACCATGGAATCGCCCTTTATTCCAATACTGTACGCCCAGAGCGGCATGATCTGAGAGCCGTCGTATTTCATTTTATCCGGAAGGATCCTGGAGATCATAGTTTATTTCATCATTCCTTTCTCATTTTTAATAAAGCCAGATTATCCTCGCATCTTTCTATCAAACTTCGCAATCCACTTCCTTCCATTTCTTCAAATATATTCTGCGGCAGCAAGATGTAATTCCATGTTCGAGGCTGGATTGTAGGGGGAATGTTCTTTATTCTTGAAATTTGAATGCATCGCTCTGATGCGGCAATAGCTTTTCGTTTTGTATCAGTATCAGTATTAGCATCCTTTGTGGATTTTGTCTCGATAATGTACATAGCATCTTTGGTTTTCACTATAAAATCAGGATAATAGGGCACTAAATGTCCCATTGTATTAATATAAGGTATAGAGAATTGATGCACATATTGGTTTAATTTTACATAAGATTCGACCGAAGAATCGTTTTCAAGAATGTTTTCAGAAAACTTTCGCTCAAAACCGCCTCTGGGAGGAAAATCTACATATGGGTAAAGGCATTTTTTGGTGGCGATAGCACGTTCCATGCGGACTTTTAGATTTTTATAGTTTGAAAGCTTCGTCCACTCAGCTTCAATAATTTCGTTTGATTTTGCGTTCTGTATAAATTTCACTAACTTTTTTCTGACCTCAGTTACAACAAAATTGAATATCTGCTGATTTCTCAACCTCTTCACGTTATCATCCAGACTGAAATCGATTTTTTTTCCAAACAGATCGTCTGATACATACTGGTCAACAATACCTGTAATATCAGGAGCAAATCGAGTGAGCCATGCCATTCCCCGGCTTGATCCGATGATACCTTTAACTGTGTTGCGCAGGAATACACTGTAAGAGAAATTTGATTCTTCCAGTTCCCATTCGGTTCTGTATTTAGTATCTGGATGGAAATCAGTAATCAGTATTCGAGTCGGCATTATTTCTTCAAAAGGTTTCTCAAAAAATGGTAGTTCAGCGATGCTGAAGTATGAAAAATCAATTGCCTCTTCAGTTTTATAAGCGAATGACAAAGGCCAGCTGATATCAAAAGCCTTTATCCTGTTATCATCTATATTTATAAGAACGCTTTTAGTATCGAGAGATATATCAATGGAATTGCCACTTGCAATTGCTGCGCCCGCCTCGGTCAACTGCGTATAGATTTCGTTATATTTGGGATGTTCTACGACAAAAAGAAGATCGTATGAATTTATAAGAGGCTCTTTGTTCTTGATTTTCTGGTAATTCTCAACTTTTTCAACCCTGTATTCTGGTTCAGGGAACATCTGTCTTATGCCCCTCCCAATTACCTGCTCTGTTAGAAGGTCTGAATCCGACCGCCGAAGCACAACAAGAACGCACACATTTTTAACATCAAAACCTTCCCTCAGCATGAGCACACTGACTATTACGCGCACAGGATTTGAAGCGTCATCGCTTGAAAATACTTTATTACGCAATGTCTCATAAGCTTCGTCTGAGAGCGAATCCTTTTTTCCAATATGCAGTGTAACTATTTGTTCACCTTTAGAATCATCGCTGTATGATCGTCCGCCTGAATCCGTCTTTTGCCTGATATAATTTGCAATCATGTCAGCCTCTTCATTCATATCAGCCATAACGAACATGACTGGCTTTTTGTTAATCCTGAATTTATTGAAATCATTTTGTAGATTTTCGAGCTTCGCCAGTCCGATATCTATCATATGTTTCTGGACTTCTGAGAGTTCAATCGGTCTGTTGCTTTCATCCCTGTGGGCTGTGACCATCAATTTCTCAGATTCGGGCAGGGATTCGATCTTATTTGAGAGAAGGCTGCTCTTCTCTATGAATAGCTGTTTTACCAGCATAGCATGCATAGCCTCGACCAATCCATAGTCATAGACCACATGTGGGAAAAATTCTTTTTTCTTACCTTTGATAGTAAAAGGAGTTGCGGTGAAATCAAGCTGCGTGAACAGAGCGTCTTTGTTCTGCTTGATCTTCTCCCTCAATTCTTCAATGGATTCCTGCCAGCGCTTCTGCTCAGCATCCGAGGCGTTGTGGACATGGTGTGCTTCGTCATTGATAACCATTAGGTCACCATTGTATGTTAGAAAGTCCATGAAACGCTCGACGCGCTGAGAAATCGCATTATCTCTGCTTTCAATGCCTATATCCTCAGCAAGAGTGATTTCTTTCTCCCTTGAGGTATCCATCAGTTGATGCCAGTTGGTTATCAGGATAAATGGCGAATCTGTAAAAGGAGTATTTTCCTGAAGGTCTTCCTTGGTGAAAATCCGCAGATTGAAATCCTGCCTCATGTTGTCGGGCATGAACAGGGATTTCTTCAAATCCGCAGTCATTGGAAGCCTTTTTCCGTTCCTTTTTTTGCCGAGGAAGGAATCAAGCAGCCTCTCATATACGATATTTCCAGGGGCTACGAGCAGAAAGTGGGAGGCGAACCTGCTATCATCGAGCTTTATTCTGTTCCAGTATTGCCATATTATCAGGGCTGTGATGACCCAGGTTTTCCCCGTCCCGGTCGCCATCTTGACTGCAAACCTCGGATGTTTTATAGACTCGATTCCGTGGCGCAGATTCTCTTTTTCAAGGAGGTTGCATGAGAACTGTTCAAACAGCGCTTCGACGTGGGGGATGCCGAGCATCTCATGGCAGTAGATGACAGTTTCGATGGCTCGCCTCTGGCAGGAGTGGAAGGATTCCCCTTCATGTGCCATATCAGAGAACCAGTAATTCATGAGTTCCCTTGTTATGTGGGTGATCTGTTTGCCTTCGATTGGAGGATAATTCTCTTGAGACCATTTTTCAATGACCGGCTCTATGGCTTTAGCGAGAGGATGCTTGCCGAAGAGTTCTGTTTTGGATTTTGTGCGCGCCATTGAAACCTACTCGGAACTGAATAGAACTTTTCCCTTCAGGATTTCCTTAATGAAGGGATTATCGTCTCTTTTCATTTTCTCAAATTCGTCTTCAGTATAGCACAACGGTTCTAGCGGCAGATCGGTCATCTCAAGAATTCTACCGATTCTATCTAGGAATCGCTCCTTGAAATCTCCTATTATGGCTATATCAATATCACTGCCTTCATTAAAATCGTTGCGTGCAACTGAACCAAACAGATATACCTTTTTGACTTTGATGCGAGAAACGAGCGTCTCAACAAACTTGTTTATTTTGTCAAATAGTTCCTTACTTCTGCTAATATCGATTCTGCATATTTTATGCATTTGTCTGCGTCCTCTCTTGTATAGTATTCATAAGGCGAACCTGATGGGAAAGCGTCCGGATACCGCGGTGGAATATAATGTTTATCAAGTTCCATCGAAGCTCTTCCAAGGTCTTTGAATTCTGGAATTATTTTTTTGACTTCTCTATATAATTCTCGAGTGGAATGAGTTACAACAGTGCGAAAACCCTTCAAAAAAAGCAGGCTCTTTAGTGCTTTCTCAGAGGCTTGTTGGGCATGGAAGCATGCACTCTCAAAGAATTCTTTGTCCATCAAAACCATAGCTGCGCCCAGGTCTCGTTCCCCTTGATTTAACCACCGTCTACCTTCTTCTAAGTTGCTCATATCCTTATTACCTCAAATCCAGTTCTTTTGTAACAGAAGCATCATTCCCGAACACATCAACCACACGGATAGCTATGGTATATTTCTTCCCTCTTTTCAGGTTCACATCAGCCACAGTTGGCACAGGCTCGGCTTTCTTCCTGTCCCTCATCGCCTGCCATGTGCTCCTGAACACCTCGCCGTCATAGTCCCAGTCAACAGTCCAGTAATCAATTAGCGAGGCAAAGTTCCTGGAAAGCATCTTCTCTATTTCCGGGCGCTTTGACTCATCCTTCAGTGGAATATCAAGGACAACATACTGTTCCATCCTTATCTGAACCTCCACACTATCACCATCCCTCTGCCGCAATGTCGGTTCTCCCATCCGCAGATACGGCTTTTGATAGAAGGTGATCCTGTCCGAGAGGCTTCCGCCGTTTACTCCTGTTTTTCTGAGGTACTTCAGGACATCTGAGGGTATGACCTTGAATTCACAGTCTGAGATCTCTTTTCTATTGGCTTTTAACCTTCCGAAGTCGTTATCGAAATCAAGCTCGTAATCCCATGCGAGTATCACAATCTTCCTGTACCCTTTCCCATCCGCAAGATAAGCCTGCTTTGCAAGGTCAATGGCCTTGCGCCCCGTCATCGGTCTATCAGGTTCGCATACAAAGACAAGGGTGCTCCTGTCATCCTGTTTTATCCCGAACCCCTGCATGTCCTCGCGCGGCGCCGCGCCGTAAAGCTTGAGAATGATACTGTACATCTCCCTGAGCTTCACGTCGCGCATATAGATAAGCTGGCGCTGGTAGTTGCCCAGATTTTGAATGACAAAAGGCGCTGCATTCTGGTTCACCAGGCGCGCGCGGGTTACCTGGATTGCGGTTTTTGACAGGTCTGTGGTGATCCAGCGCCGTCCGAGCTTTTCAGCCACAGCGGCTGTGGTGCCTGAGCCGCAGAAGAAATCGGCGACAATATCCTTTTGACTTGAGGATGCTTCGATAATCAATTGCAGCATGTCTTCTTTTTTCTCTGTTGGATAATTATAATTGAAAGAATAAGCTGTAATATCATCCCAAAAATTGTCTCTGAGTACGTGTGTACTTTCAGCAATGAAGTATTCTGGTTTTCCTGTATTTGGATTGGGTCTTAAAGTGCCTTCATCTATTGCTTTTAAAGCACGATCTTTAGACCAGCGCCAGTGATCTCCTTGCTTAGGTTTATGTCCAAATAATTCATAATCCATTCCAGTTCGTATTCCAGCAGCATCAAATGAATGCCATCTTTCAGGTCTCGGGTCTTCTTTTAAAGGGGGTTCGATCAAATGTTCATTTGATTTTGAATAAAAAAGAATAGAATCAAATCCAACATTCAATCTGGGAACACGGGTTCTTTCACGAACATTCTTTCTAATTCTGCGCACTACGATTTCATTTCTAAAATTATCCATTCCAAAAACTTCATCCATCACTATTTTGATGTAATGAGATGCATTCGCATCGCAATGGAGGTAAATGCAGCCCTTTGAAGATAACAACCTCCTCATCAACTGCAGCCTCGGATACAGCATATCCAGAAAGCTGTCAATTCCCCTGTCCCATGTATCAGTATAAGCCAGCCTCTCGCTCATCGGCATCTCTTTCTCGAACGTCTTATCCCCTATGGTAACCTCGTTCGGGAAATTGAAATTCTCACCCGTATTGAACGGCGGATCGATATAAATAAGGTCGATCTGCCCCTCATATCCCTGCGCAAGCAGCGCCTGCATCACCAGGAGATTATCGCCCCAGATGAGGCGGTTGGGCTGAGCGTCGATTTCTTTCTTTTCGGTCTCGAAGAAACTGCGAAGGTCGCCTGTGGCTTTATTTGGTACCACTATCTCAGCGGTCTGGAAATCAAGGTCTTTTGGCGAAGGCTCTTTCCTGGGCTTTGATGCCCATATAAGGCGCGCTGTGTCGCGCTGCTTTTTCTTTTCAGCACCGTACTTGAGGCGCTCTTCCTGGATTTGCCATTCTGGGGTCTGGGGGAGTTCTGATGACATTTTTATGATCTCTTTGAAGACTTTGCGCTCTTTGCGAACTTTGCGGTGTTATCAATTATTCACCGCAGAGAGCGCAAAGGACGCAAAGAACATTAATTATAAATAAAATATATATCAATTTTTAAAATCATTTTCCTATCTTTGAAAGGTATTTTTCTTTAATACTCCTTGGATCCAAATCATATTTATGTACCAAAGTCATCACATCGGATATATCCCATGAATCGGGACTTTTTGAGGCTAAAGTGATAGTAAACTCACGAATTTTCGAAACTAGCATTTTTAATCCATGTGGCTTTAGAGCCATTGCACCATCAACACAAAAAGCATCATCCGCCAGTTTATTAGAAGGGTGAATTATAATCGGAATCCCTTCGTCAGCTTTATATTGAGCTTTAAACCAATTCCAAATCCCACTCAATTGATCAGCATATTTTTTACTTATTTCAAAATTAGTTGAATATGCTTCATTTTTAGCAGAAATAATTAAGTATGTTCCATCAGACAATAACCATAAGACATCAGGGCCTTTTCCAAACTCTTGTTCTGGTCGTTGAGATTCGAATCCGATAATTTCTGCAAGATTAGCGAATTCTTCTTCAAATGTGGCATAGGGTATACCAAAGTCCAATTTATCCAATATAGTATTTGCAGATACAACCAAAGCATTACCTTCGGTGTGTTTCTTAATCCATCTAATAATATTATCAGGTTGCTTTCCAAGTTCAATTTGAATTTTTCGATAATCAACTCCTTCAGGTGGACGAGATAGCAATGTATTCAATCGATGTGCTTTAAGTTGCATCTCTGCGGCTTTAACGTGATCAGATTTATAAAGATAGAAAGCAGCAAGTTGAAGATACCATCCTCTATCAGCGGAATCTAATTTTTTACTTGCCTCATCTAGAATAGTTTGGATAGCTTTTGAAGCTTCTCGATATTGCTTTGTTTGAAAAAGTTTGAAAGCATCCTTTTCTGTAGTGGCAAGTGTGATTGGCAACATTTCTATAGGGATATCCTCTGCTTTTTGAACCTTAGAACGATGGTACTTTATCCATGAAGAGTCTCGATTAAGACATTGCTTCATCAAACCTAAAATTGCTTTTTCCGCATTACCCTCCTTTTTTAATTTTTTTCCAAATTCTAAGCCCATCTCAATTTGAACTCTTGTTTGAGGAGACAAAAGTTGTTGATTTTCAGTTAAAGAAAGAAAATGAACAAGATCATCACCTATCAGGAAAACAACGCAATAATCTGTCCCAGATCTAACACCTCTACCAAGTCCCTGTTCAATTTTTTGGGCAAGTGCTGATCTAATTAGCCTTGATGCAGGTCTTGTATTATTTGTAAATCGCTCGAACAATGATTCTCCAAATGGTTTACCATCTAGTACTAAAATTCGACAAGATGTATCAGGTAAATCGATTCCATCATACCTATTAACTAAAACAACAAGGTTACCTGTACTTGATGTTAATTTTCTCAAAGTTGGAATTATAGAATCTTTTTTAGCGATATCAGCACCATATGGCTTCCATTTATCTGCCTTTTTATAAGAATGTGTCAATACAACAACATTATTCCCCTTATTTTTCAGTATTGTAATCAATTGAGCTGTTTTGCCTATATTGAGAGAGCTTTCCACGAGGCTAGGAACTATTATCATACGTTCACCTATATCGCCGGAAATCTTAGGTCTTAGTGGTCTTGTAACTGCTTCATAGGAAACGCCTAATTCCTTGATTAAGTGGGAATCATCCAGTAACGTTGCGGAGAGGAAAAATCTGCGCTTAGCATTCTGAAAACTTGGTATATATTCTATTGGAACACATTGTGGAGTTATTTCAATCGTTTGACCTGAAATGTAACAATAGCAACTTTCGAGATTATCTCTAAGTAAGTTCCATTGGAATTTAAGTTCATCATCACGATATTCACTTAATATGTTAATTATCTCATCTTTAGATTCAAGCCAATTCCAATATGGAACCATCATTAGAGTTGAATGAACTCTATCTTCCAAGTCTTTTAGCTTTCCAGGAGCTTGTGCACGTAAGGAGCTTTTGAATAAATCAAACAATCTATCACATATAACAGAATGCTCATCTCGATCTAAGGAAATTGTAAAGGCTTGCCTCGCTTTTTTTAGACCGGTATGCGCATCATCTACCAATAGACTTCCTATAGGTACTTCTTCTCTGTCTGTATCCTTTACTCCAAATTTTGATAATCCATTAACAAGCTTATCGAATGTTGTTATTAGAATTGCTTCAGAATTTAAAAAATCCACTGGTATGCTTCCATCTGCAGATGTGACATTTGAAATACTAAAATCATTAGCAGATGCTACTACTTGGTCAACGAGTTGATTGTCAACACAAAGATATATAGCAGGACCCAAATTTTCATTTAAGCTTGATTGAAGCATTAAAAGGCCGACAAGTGTTTTTCCAGACCCTGTGTCCATCTTCACTATTGTATCTTTTTGAGTTCTTTGGTTAAACCACGTCTCTAAAACATGTTCTTGCCCACCTCTCAGATATTCATATTTTTTATTACGGTGTTCTTGAAAAATTTCAATAGGATTAATGGATTTTTCCTGAAATTCCTTTTCCAGCATTTCTTCAAAGTCGATCATAGGCATTCTTCCTGGATTATCCAGTCATGGTTCAAGTTTGTATCCTCAGCATTTAAGTTATGTTTGCAATCAGTTTTATTTTATCCCTCAATCAAGCCCGCAATCGGTTCTAAAATATCCGTTTCCGAACACATTTTATTGAATAAGTTTTCATTTGCAGACCATGAAATCTTGCCGCCAATTGTTTTACTTTCAAGTATATTAACTGCTTCAAGCTGCACCAAATATCTTGGAAGTTTTATCCTTTTTATTTCAGTTCTATAGGTCTCCATGAATACAGATTCTATCTCAGAATATTCCTGCGGGAAAACACTACCGTATTCGAAAGACCTTTCATAGCAGATGCTTGATAGAGTAAGATAATGGCCAACTACCTGATATATGCTATCTATTTCTTCATACCCTCTCTCGAAAAAGAATGAAAGAGCTTTTGACAATCTTTCATGATAATTTTTCCCTCTGGATTCTATTTCAATCAAATAATTCCCAGGAGTTATGATATTTCCTTCTATTTCAACCAATCCATACTTCGTTAAAAGGTCTATGTTTTGTTGATATTTTTTGCGCTCCTCTTCATTTATTTGCTCAAAATCTACTGATACATCTATCCTGTCATTGACGAGAAGCCATGATAAGACATCCAGTAACGGTGTATGCATATGCGAGGGAAAAGGAAGCTCTGCAAAATAATTTGCTCCAACCTTAACAAGAGCTTTCTGGACAGTTTTCTGAACAAGGGTAAGATTCTCACTTATTTTATGCTGGACATGATAAAAGGTTGGTTTATCTACAATCAAACCTTTAATAGCATTTATTTTGACTTCACCGATATTCTTGAAGCTCATGAACCTGAGCTTTTGCGGTCTTTCCGTTGTTAAATCCTTGAATATTCTTGGATAGTTGACATGAACAGGCACAATCCATATATCTCCTTCTTTAACAGGAGTCCCAACATGCGGTATATTGCCAATTGTGCTTCTAATCCAGTTGTAAGCGATTTTTTCGGCGCTTCTCTCATCTACAGGCAAATCAACCAATTGATTTTGGATCATTTCTCCTCCCTCCCTAATTTTGATTGAGGATTTGGATCAAGGAGTATCGCCTGATTATATTCTAACTCCCATGCCGGTGCAAAAACTTCATGGGAAATGAAATACTCTGAACCCAGCCATGGGTTATTGATAATAATATCATTTTCAGTAATCCCTATTATAACCCCTGCATGCCCAGCGCCGCGAATTCCATATTTTAAAAATTGACAATTGTATAAAACAATGCTTGGAATTCCCTTCTCAATTTTCGCACTGAGTTTATTCATATTTACTTCTTCTTCCAACGAGAATATAATCCCTTCGATTTTTGAGTTGAGGTTTTTGATGAGGTGAGAATCAACGACTGTCCCTGTAAACCTTCTTGTATTAGTGATTTTCATGATCTCATCTATACTCATGTTAGGCACAATATTTCTTATGATCCGGTTATCATATGTATTTTTCATATATTCCAAACACATTTTTATTGAGTTTACCAAACACGTCCATTCAATATCTTGCTGCGGATACCATGGAACCTTGAGCACTTCAATCTGATTATTCATGGGATCCAATATTTTTCGTTTCATAGATTCTCCTCTATATATTGAAATCCCAATTTTCGCAAATTGCAGGTCACCATACATCATCACAATTAAATAATTCTATTATGTCAAACAGGAGATATATAATGTTCTAAAATAATTGATTTGCCCCTCATATCCCTGCGCAAGCAGCACCTGCATCACCAGGAGATTATCGCCCCAGATGAGACGCGCTGTGTCGCGCTGCTTCTTCTTTTCGGCGCCGTACTTGAGGCGTTCTTCCTGGATCTGCCATTCTGGGGTTTGGGGGAGTTCTGATGACGTTTTTATGATGCTTTATTAGTTTTCACATATAAATAAGGATTTGAAATGAAATTATTTCCAAATATTTCCGAAGTTGACATCATGAATCAGATTGAAGAAGGCAAGAGAGATAATATCAAAGTCAGGGATTTTGAAGATCTGGCGAAAGAGTAAACTAAATGGATATGACGAAGAAAAATAAGGCTGGAAGTCCCAAAAAAATATCAAATTAAAGATTTAAGAGAGATCGTTATTATGAGTTCAGCCACATTAACTCTATTTAAAAAAAAACACTGTCACTTATGCGAGGTGGCAAAGCAAAAACTTCTGAAGCTGCAGCAGGAGTTCCCTTTTACACTGACCGAGATAGATATTGACGAGGATAAGGCAGCTTTTGAAAGATACAAATATCTCATACCTGTGATCGAAATGGAAGGTGAAATGGTCTTCAAATACAGGATAGACGAAAATGAACTTAAAAACCTTCTCAGGTCTTCACTTCAATAAACACAGGTACAACGCTTATCAATCCGCCCAGACCAAAAAGAGCAAGGGCAATCAAATAATTGCCCTTAGTATGTGAAATAAAGCACACCCAGAAGCGCTATTATTCCGAGCGTTACTGCCACCTTCCTTGTCCTGATATCTGTCGATGGGTTCCTGTCAATAAAGGGCACCAGAATCAATAGACCATACCACAGCACCATGGGCAAGGTCACTCCGATGATCTTTGCCGGGATGGGTCCGACATCATATATCCAGAATTTCAGGAAACCGAAGACATACAGGAAATACCACTCAGGGTATATGGGCGAGGGCGTATCGAAAGGATCTGCAGGTTTAAGCAGACTTGCGGGATATACAGAGGCAAGTATCAAGAGGAACCCAGCAACGATGCACATCACAACGACCTCGCGAAGCACGAAATGCGGGAAGAACGGAAGTCCGCGCACTCTCACTGGCTCTGTCTTTTTCTCCTCTTCTCCATATTTTTTATTTTCTGCTATTGCCATATTAAAGCCTCCCTGAAATTCCCTGTATGCGAACCATCAGGAAATGCAGTCCAAGAAGAACCGCAATGGCTATGGGCAGAATCATAACATGGATTGCAAAGAACCGCGTGAGCGTCTCTGCTCCTATATCGTTCCCGCCGAGCAGTATCAAAGATATGTATCCGCCGACGACCGGTATGGAACCTGCTATGCCTGTCCCTATCTTGGTCGCCCAGAACGCAAGCTGATCCCATGGAAGGAGATATCCTGAGAAACCAAAGGTGGTTGTGGTGAGCAGTAAAAAGATGCCCACCACCCAGTTCAGCTCCCTGGGCTTCTTGTAAGCGCCCATGAAATAAATGCGGATCATGTGCAGCATCACGGCAGCGATCATGGTATTCGCAGCCCAGTGATGCAGGCTTCTGATCAGGCTTCCCATCGGGACTTCAGTCATTATATGCTCCACGCTTTTATACGCCTCTAAAGGCGTGGGTTTATAGTACATTGCCAGGAATATTCCTGTGATGACAAGGATAAGAAAGCACAGAAATGCAGTCCCGCCGAGGCAATAGAGCGGATTTGAGATAACATTCTCTGGCGCAGGATGTTTGATTATAGGCTGGAGCAGTTCTCTTAATTTGAACCTCTCATCAATCCATTTGTAAATTGTATCGCCTAAGGTCATGGTCTCACTTCACACAGCTCCGGCGTAGAACGAGATGGACTGCACATAATTCGGATCTTTCCACTTGAGCGCAAATACTGCACCCTCTTTCACTACGATATCTATTGCTGGAAGCGGCGACGGCGGCGGTCCTGAGACAACTGCTCCCGTGTTCGGATCGAACTTTCCCAGATGGCAGGGACAGAAAATAATATTCTCATCAGGTTTCCAGGAAGCAACACACCCGAGATGCGTGCATATCGCACCAAAAGCTCGAAAGCCTGCCGGCATATGCAAAAGCACGGCTGCTTTCCCATTGAACAAAAATTTTTTCGAACTGCCTGTTTGCACCTCATCTACTGAGGCGATTTTCACTTCATTCTGTGCTCCAGAGGCACTTACCTGCGGCCAGAGATATTTCATTATTGCGGCTGTAGCGCCTCCTGCAAATAATAATGTTACCAGGCCGATCAAAATTTCCGTTAACTTCCTTCTTGTGATTATCAAAGTAATCTTATCTTCCATGCTCTCACTCCAGTGTTGTGACGTATTCGTCCCTCAGCAAACCCTTAACATACAGGTAAATGATGCCACCCAGGACAAACAGGAGGGATGCAAGCAACACTCCAATATTTTCGATGAATGACCTTTCAGACGCTGCTGACGGCTCAGTTGATACTATTTCCCAGATAATGACGCCTGTTATCCCAACAGCGACCAGGGTCAGCAGAATAATCAGGATGAATGCTGCCTGGGACCAGGAACCTTCTTTTTCTGGTCCATATTCGATTTTTTCTATATGCATCAGTTCACCTCATAATCGTATTGCATACACGATGACCAGCATTGCCAGAATGGTCGCAAGCGCACTGAGACCCACATCCCATGTGTTCATGTGAACACCGATCTCGATCTCTTTCGTGGGCTCTGGCGTTGGAGTCGTCTTTGGCGATGGGACATACCCCTCAAGAGAATGGTTATGGGTTCCGTAATACACGCCAACTTCATTCAGCTGAGGAGGACCATCCCGTGTATGGCAGAACGGACAATTGCGGCTTTCTTTTGCTGCATACTCAGGTCTTGCTGAGATCATTGAGGTGTTGAGCAAAAGCAGCAGTCCCAGCAATAGAATGATCTTATATACCGGTCTCATGCCTTCACCTCTTTCTGCGCAGCAGGTAGATCGAAGCAAGTCCTGTCAAAAACAGCATCACATCAAATCCGGGGGTTCTGGGCTTTTCTATCGGTACACCTGTGTCAAGCGTTGCCTGCTGGGCTGACTTGATACCGCTGTTGGTTATGTTTTCGAAGTTCGGCAAATTAAAGCTGTGCCAGAGTACAGGAAGATTGGCCTGAATTGAGAGAGCTGCATCAAGGGAGCTCTGTGCTTTTGATACATCTTTTCCTTCCTGCTTTGCCTGTCTGATGGCATTATCTGCGTTCTTGATCTCTTCTTTCAGCTTATCCGTATTCATAAGTGCTGCAATAGCTTTGTCAGGTGCATCTGATGGAGCGATTCTCATTTCGATGTTGTGACAGTTATTGCATAATCCATGGAATTCGCTCACGTTCAGAACCTTGAATTCATGGGGCTGATGACAGGTATCGCATGTGGGCGCCTGCTTCAATGCTTTCAATTTTTGATAATGTGAAGAGCTCTGGAACTGCTTCAGTTCTTCCGTATGGCATTTCCCGCATGTCTCAGGAACGTTGGTGTAATAAACAGTGCTGCTGGGGTCAGAGGATCGTAAGACTTCTTTATGCGCTGTCTCTTTTATCTCTGTACCCGGATCTCCACCATGGCAGTTATTGCATGTTACATTGAACATAGCATGTTTGGAGTTTATCCACTGTTCATAATTGCTTTTTGCGAATTTTTCAAGTATATTGACATGGCAATCAAGAGAGCATGCAACATCCCTTGCAAGATGTTTGACCCTGATCTCATTGAACAGCCGTTCTGTTTCATTGAACGCTGAGAGCTTTGAGTGACAATTCAGGCACGAGTTTTCTGCTGATAATGCAGCAGGTACGATAAAACTTGCAATCAACACAATGAAAATTGATACAATCAAATTTCTATAATGCATTCGTTCACTTCTCCTGGTAAATATTAATCCTGCATATAATTAAGCATCACCATGAAATCTCTCTAATGCCTCTTTAAGAAGTATGCTGCAAACAAACCTGATATCAACAGAATGACTTCAAATCCCGGTGACTTTAGAGGCTGGGTCGCTGTTGGCATCCCGGCGGCTGCACTTTCTGCCTTCTTTGCATCAGCAATGCCTCTCTGGACCTCTGTCTCAAAGAAAGACAGATTGAATCTGTGCCATACAGATGGAATATGGTCAAGAATTTCCTTTCCAGCTTCCAGATCTGCCTCTGAGGCTGAAACATCCCTCGCAGATGCCTTTGCAGCAAGAATAGCGCTCCGTGCTTTTGAAAGTTCTACTCTCAGTTCATTCACGGAGGACAGGGCATGTTCTGCTTTTTTGGGTACGGATGGATCTATACCTGTTATATGGTTATGGCAGTTGCTGCAGAAATCCTCTATTTCAGAAGCTGTGAGCACCCGGACGCTGTGTGCCTGGTGGCATGTTATGCATGCAGGAGCAGGTAGTTCTTCACCTGATTCCAGCATCTTGAAATGCTTTGAACTCTTGAACTCATCGAGTTCTGATTGATGGCATTTTCCGCATAACTCTGGAGTACCGGCACGCACCGCGTTCAGGTTTGAAACGCCCTGATGTGCCACGTCCTTTGAAACAGCTGATGGATTGCCGCCATGGCATTTGTCGCATGATACATCAAAAAGAGCGTGAGTTGATATGGACCACATGGCATAAGTGCTGGCAGTGGTTTTGTTGAGTTTATCCTCATGGCATACAATGGAACAGGAAATCCCGCTTTCAAGATGCCTTATACGAATCTCAACAAATTCTCTCTGCTTTTCCGAAGTAAAAATCAATTTGCGATGACAATCAGCGCATGAGTTGTTGGGCAACTGAGGAGGAGCCGCCATCGCAGGTTGAAAAAGCATCAGCAGCACAGACATTACCAGCAGTACGAAAACCATTTGTAAAATGATACCTGAACCGTTTTTCGATCGCATATGTACTCCTATCATTAATACTGATATTCACCCATATCAGCAAAATATTTAAATTTATCCTTCTAAAAAAAGAATTTTTAAATTCTTAAAATAGCTCCTGGAGATTGAACTTGTACGGACCAAGCGTGCCTCCATAGTTCCCCGCACTTATCTTTTTGATACCAGGGACCCTGACGGCTGCTTTTATACCTGCTCTCATGGAATCAGATATGACTTCCTTATTAAGTCCGTTAATCACGATCTCATAGATCCCATTCACATCAGGAGGTACGAGGCTTCCCTCCACCTTATTTTTCAGTGTTGGACAGAATTTCTCATTCGTTGTGGCTTTCAAGAACTTGTATTTGTTTGCTCCTGTCTTTGAACCGCTTCCAACTATCCCTCCCGGGAAGGGTGTTATTGTGCCTTCGATCTCGGAGATGGCATCTACAGCGCTTTCAGCTGCAGCGAGGGCTGCCATCTGGTTCTCGGCAAGGATGATAAAATTGCCTCCTGCGATGCCATCCTGCGCTCCGATATTATGCTCTGCAATGAAATCGCCCTGCATTAATGGTATCTTATATGCCTTTCTCCCTTCAATAGCGATTTCTGATTCAAATCCATCTCCAAAGAACTTGAGCTTAAACCCCATATCGAATTGTTTTTCAGCACCGGGAAGGCCATTCCACATTGCAGCCGTGGGTGCAGTCATGACGCACTGACCGAGACGCTTCAATAGCTGCTCCTCAAGTGCTTTGTACCCAAAAGTGCATATCTGAATATATGCTCCAGGTCTGCCATCTGGTGTCTCATTGCCATTGACCACTTTTTCAATTCCCGCTTCCGCAGGGCACATTATGACAGATGTCCCGAATCCTGTCGTTTCCTGCGCCGCAACCAGCGCCCATTTCCTGGTCGCTCCTGTTATCAAGATTCTTGCTATCTTTATCGGAAATGCTTCTGCAAATGTATCTTCTATTTCTACTCCATTGAGTTCCATTTATACATCCCTCTTAAATAGACATTTCTCAATGTAGTACCTAATATAAGCTTCGAAATGTTTCTGGCAGAAAACAAGAAAAAAGAAAACGTTTTTATTTTGCCATTTCATCCGCTGCGCGGCATGCAAGTTCCTGCATTCGCACCGACGTTCTACCGGCTCCTGAGAATTCGTCATGCGACATTATTGTCGCGATCTCCTTGCCGAGTATGAAAATGGCATGTTTATGTTCAGCTTTGCTGCGATGCACATGGACTGGACTTATTTGCAGTGAGTGATACTGGGAGAATTCTCCTTTTCCTTTGTCCTCAAAAAACATCTTCATCTGCACCATCAGGGTGTGTAGCTGAATTAATTCTTCCTTGTGTATATGACCGCCTCCTATCAGGGTGTATTACTGTTTCTGCGGGGTACAGTAATGTACGTTATTGACTTCTATTCGATACTAAAACAGTTTTGCACGGAAACATCATTCCTATCTTCTACGTTTAAACTTTTCGATTTAATCTTAATGATTCTTCGTGATTATTTCTCAACAGTGCTCTTTTTCAGGGGTTCACTGTGATCTTTTGATGTGGAAGACGCGGATATTCCCTGATATAGAAACCATATGTTCCAGGTTGAGTGAACGTAAAGTTAAATTCACTGGTCTGATACAGTAATCTTGCTCTTGTATTGTTCATATCCCAGAGACCCTCTTCGCTCACAATTGTGAGTCTCTCGCTGGCATCGTTGACCCATATGACCTCGTCCCCTGTATTTATCGTCAGGGTGTTATTTACATATTGTGCCTCCTGTGTAAGGTCCACAATTCTGATCCTGAAGAATCCATATGCATCGTCCATAAATGATTTGTAAACGACAGGAGTTCTGGCAGGTGAGGGTGTTGGACCTGAGGTCATGACGACCCGGGTATTTTCAGGCGTGGGAGTCGGCGTGGGGGCGACTGCTGGGGGCTGGATGCATCCGAGGAAAATTGAAGACAAAATCAGAAGGATCGCTGAAATCAATGCAAGGTTTCTCATACCATCACAGTTTTATAATATCACTTAATATAAATAACCTTATCGATTAATCTCTTACTTTATAAATAGTAAAAAGAATCATTAACACGAAATGAACTCTGTCCCGGGCGATGAAGAACTGCCTCTTGTAGAGCATCTGAAGGAACTGCGGTCAAGGATGATCATCGCCGCAGTTACAATCAGCATTATTACAGGTGTTGCTTTCATATTTTCAGGGGGATTACTGCAGGTGATATGGAACCACCTGCTGCCGTCTTTACCCATGACCATATATTCCCCCATGGAGCTGATCATGACAAGGCTGACACTTTCGCTGGTGTGTGCTCTTATCGTGGGGATACCGATCATAATGTACGAGGCGTTCATGTTCGTGGGGAAAGGATTATATGAGAATGAAAAATCCTTCTTTATCAAAATAGTTCCTTTTTCATTTATCCTGTTCTCAATAGGAGGCGCACTTGCCTATTTCGTGGCTGTCCCTCTTGTGTTCAAGTACACAGTACTGTATTCAACGGACATAGCCACACCCCAGGTATCTGTCATAAAGACCATCTCAACCGTAGTAACCATGGTCGCTGGCTTTGGCATAGTTTTTCAGTTCCCCCTTCTTTTGATCTTTGCTTTAAAGATGGGGCTTTTAAACCGTGAGTTTTTAAAAAGGCAGCGCATCGTGATATACGGCGCTCTGTTTGCCTTTGCATTATTCATATCCCCGGATCCCACTGCGCTTTCAGAGCTGATCGTGGTTGCGGTGCTGGTGATCTTATTCGAGGTCAGCCTCGTAATAGCCAGGTTTTTCTGAGTCATTTTAACCATCTGAACACAGGATCCGTGATCTTCTCGAAAATGATCGCTTCCCTCTCAAGTCCATATTTCCTGAGCCTGTGCTGCACCATACCTTTATAGATAGCAAACCTCAGCTTTGGCTGGGAGAAATCCCCGTGGAACATGAGAAGATTATGGCCCGCCATCTTCCATTCCTTCCTTGTGAGCCTGTGTTCAAGCCTTCGGTAAAGTCCTGTGCCAGGAAGAGGATACGGCAGTGTGTAGGAGAGATAATCAGAAGGAAGGCGAGATGAGAATCGAAGCGTCCTGAGTATTGTTTCCTCTGTCTCTCCAGGATAGCCAACCATGAAAAACGTCCCTGCCTGGATCCCCGCGCTCTTTGCCATACCTACTGCTGATTTTGCCTCTTCAGATGTAAAGGTCTTTCCCATCAGCTTGAGTATCCCGTTATCACCTGATTCTATTCCAAAGAACACCCTTTCACAGCCTGCTTCATGCATCCTGTCAAAAAGCCCCTGATCCACATTGTCGACCCTGCATAGACAATCCCATCCGAACTTCAGTCCCCTTTTCTTTATCTCATCGCATAGCCCCAGGATCCTTTTTCTGTTGAGCGTGAAAACATCATCAGAGAACCATACCCTGTTGTAGCCAAGTCCCAGCACCTCCTCGATCTCGTCTGCCACGTCCTGGATCCCCCTTTCACGGTAGCGGTTCCCGAACACTGGACGCGCGCAGTAATCGCAGCTGTAAGGGCACCCTCTTGTCGTTATCACAGGAGCGCAGGT
>JAPZAV010000046.1 GCA_027460465.1 Candidatus Methanoperedens sp.
AAAGCTTGAGCTTTTACAGGATCTTTTTGATACAGTTCTTATCCCTGAAGCTGTTTACAGGGAATGTGTCATTGAGGGCAAAGATAGAGATGATGCCAGAAAAATTAAGAATGCTTCCAGGCTTCAAGTCAGGGTAATAAGGAATATTGAGCTTAAGAAAGCTCTCAATACAGTGCTGGACGAGGGAGAATCCGAAGCTATTGCGCTTGCACTGCAGGAGGAGGCGGATTTTATTCTCCTCGACGACTATGAAGCAAGGGAATTTGCCAGAATATATGGATTGAAAATCACAGGTACGATAGGAGTTCTGTTAAAAGCGAAATTCAGCGGCAGGATCTCAAATTTAGTTGAGATTCTGGAGAAATTAAGAGAAACAGGATACTGGCTGGATGAGAATTTGTATTCCGAAATTCTGCGAAATGCTTGAGAGCTATGAATATCTAGGAAATTCAATTTTCTGGACGCAGGGGCTATCCATGAAGCAGGATTTAGTGAATCTTGATCGGGAGGTAAAATATGAATAATCGAATAAAAATATATTTGCTTGCTGCAATTGTAATGATAATTCTGACGAGCGGCGCGGGCGCCGTTACTCTATCCAATGCTGGTGGGGGGACATGGCAGTACTACAGGGAGATCACGATCACTAATCCCGGCGGCGCTTTAACGGATTATCAGGTGCTTGTGCAGCTTTCCGGAAGCAGCTTTCCCACGACCACCTCTAACGGAGCAGATGTCAGATTTACGGATGCTAGCGGGAATGAGTTAAAGTACTGGATTGAGAGCTGGGATTATGCCGGGAAAAGTGCAAGCATATGGGTGAAGGTGCCGAGCATACCTGCGGGTGCATCAACCATACGTATGTACTATGGAAATCCAGGCGCAAGTGCGGTTAGTAATGGAGATTCAACATTTGAGTTCTTTGATGATGCGAGTGTTGATAAAAGTAGCAGCTATGCTTTCGTCGACATAATGGGAAGTGGAAATACAGCAAAGCTCATCTACGATGCAACTAATAAGTATTATAAAATATCTCATGAACAATTTGATGAAGAATTTCTCAAAATAAACAACTTAGGCATAAGAGATAATTTATTTTTAGAAGCTGACTTTAATATTTTGACAGCTGGCTTTTATCTAAATGACCAATTCGGTTTTGTCATGAGGGAGACCAGAAGCAACAATTACTATAAAGGACGTGCTAGTGATTACGGATCAGGATATCTGCAATTTGTCGGCAATATCAATGGTGTTGATCGTAAAATTCTCTATTCTTCCGTATACGATCCAGCTGTAAATACTTGGTATCATTTAGAAACAAGTATATTTGATAATTCTGGATCGGTTAAATTATATTCTTCTGTTGGTAATTTATTAGCTGCTACTGCTGGACAAGATGTAGAAAATTCAATAGCTTCTGGATATTTTGGAGTTCTAATGGCATATGATCTTGAGACAGTGATTGCTTTTAAAAATATAATGGTTAGAAAATATACATACCCAGAGCCAGCTATAAATCTGGGAATTGAACAGCCCATACCAATTGCTACAACACCCATACCAACAACCCCAACTCCCACAACCCCAGTTCCTACGACACCAGAAATAAAGTTACAGGTAACACCAACCCCAAGTCTACCTCCACTTGCATTAACGTTCACTTCCGAACCAGCATCCATCGCGCCTGGCTCAACCTCAACAATCACAGTCACTGTGACAGATAAAGACGGCAGAGAAATCCCAGGCGCAGGCGTGATGCTCTCCTCGATACCAGCGGGCAAAATCAATCCCACTAAAGGCACAACAGATGCTTTCGGTCAGGTCACCGCAACATTGACAGCGCCTGCTGAGGGAAAAGTCACTGTCAGAGCTATTGTGAAAAAAGAGGGCTTTATTGATGGCTCAGGTGAGATCGTTCTTGAGCAATCCCGACAGATTCCGACGCCAACAGCGATACTGACACCGACTCCAACGCCTCTCTCTAAACAGGAAGACGGTAAAGATCTCTGGGTTATTGCACTCGTTTTCGCGATATTGATCGTGGCTGCTGTTTTGATCTATTTCATGTGGAAGAGGAGGGAAAAAGCAGAGGAGAAGATAAAAAAGACCCCAGGAGCGAAAAAGGAGGAAACAAAGGAAGAGAAGAAGAAATTCTGCATGTTCTGCCACGCACCAATGCCTCAAGATGCCGAATTCTGTCCAAAATGCGGAAAGAAGCAGGATGAAACGAAGAGGTTCTGCATGAACTGCGGAGCCCTGATGCCGGCAGTCCCGGAACTTTGCAGCAAGTGCAGCAAGATGCCTCCATCTGATGTGGACACAAAGACATGCAAGAACTGCGGCGAGGTGATACCAAAAGTGGCAAAGTTCTGCAGTGCATGCGGTGCAGGGCAGCCGGAGTGAAATTTGTATGTGAAAATAGTTATTTCCGAATGAACCACAGAGGACACAGAGAGCACGGAGATTTTTTAAAAATGTCTCTGTGTTCTCTGTGATCTCTGTGGTTTTAACTTTTCGGATCGGTCCTAAGCTATATAAAGCAAAAAATATACAAAAATACAGACCAATGAAGATAGCGAGGTACAATTATGAGTTCACCACTGCATAAAATTTCAAAAGAAATAGGTATAAAAGAAGATGAGCTTGTTGCATCCGGGATCAAAGCATATATAAAATCAGAACTTGGAAAAATTGAAACACAGTTATATTCTTTATATCATAAGTATGGAATAAAATCCATAAAAGAGCTTGAAAGTGCTATAGAAAAAGGTACTGTTAAAGAATCTGATGTTTTTCAAGACCTTACCAAGATAGACTATCTGGAAGCTGAAAAGAGCAAATTAGAAAGATTGATCAGGACCATATAAATGATAGATGCGCTTCTAAAAAAGTTCGCCGAGATTGCTGAAATCGAGTTTGCGGATGTCATAATAGGAAGTGAGATCATCGAAGGTAAGCTTAGACTTTACACTATCGATGGATCTTTCATTGATGTATGGTTTTCAAGACGGCTTGAAGGAAGATACGCCTATCACTGGGAAAGAAGGCATATAGATGACACTGTATACCGATGGGACAATGCTAAACATGAGATATGGAAAAGCATCAAAACATTTCCTGATCATTTCCATGAATGCCAGGACAATAACGTGAGTGAAAGCATGTTACCTGATACACCTGAAAATGCGCTGAGGTATGTGCTGGATTATGTGAGAGAATTTGTGTATAAGAACAAATCAGATTTGATTTCAGGAGAATCGATAAAATGAAAAATGCAGGTGGATCTGTGAAATGGCTATTTTCGGCGCGCATCTTTGCGATAAGTCTGGTTGCGGCGCTTGCTCTGGCGGGAAATGCGATGGGCGATGTTTCAAGAACCGGGCTTGTCGCTGAATGGATGCGAAGGATTCAAGTGAGAATGAGTGTTATATTTAAACAGTCGTAAAAGGATTATTGATATGATTATATGAATGAGGAAAAAACAATAAGAAAAATAGGAAAAATAATTTCAAGATTTGATAATATAGAGATAGCATATATTTTCGGTTCATTCCTTGAACGCGACACGTTCAAGGACATAGATGTAGCAATCCTTATTTCTAAAGAATTAAATCCATATAAAAGATTTAAATACGCAATGGAGGTCGCAAGAGCACTAGAAAGAGAAATTAAACCAAGATTTGAGTTCGATGTAAAGATACTGAATTATTCTCCTGTAGAATTCCAACATGAAGTTCTGAGGAAAGGAAAGATCGTATATCTAAGAGATGAAATGAAAAGGATTGAATATGAATCGAGAACTATTTCTATTTATCTTGATTTTAAAGAAATGTACGATTTTTTGGATAAGAGATTCTTAATGAGGGTTTAGCTTGAGAATTTTAACTTATTTGAGGGAATTGAATGATGCTTTAAAAGATTGGGAGAAATATCAGAGCATTTCAATTGAAGAAATAAGGTCTGATAGAGATAAGAGAAATATGGTACTGCATGCCATGCTTGTAAGCATTCAGGCTTCAATAGATATTGCAACATATATAATCGCAGCGAAAGGTTTTGAGAAGCCCTCAACCTATAGAGAAACGTTCGAAATTCTAGCAAGAGAAAAAATAATCCCAGAAGAGCTCGGAGATGAGCTTTCGGATCTTGCCGGGTTCAGAAATGTTCTGGTCCATATCTATTGGGGATTGAATCTTGAGGAGGTTTATGGTGTTTTGCAGAATGATCTGAGATCGCTGAAGAAGTTCATCAAGTACATCAAAGAGTTGTTTCATGAGGAATTATGAGAAGATATGCAAAAATAATGAGTTGAACTGCGTACAGCGCTGTATGATTGCAATAAGAGGATAGGTGACATGAGAAACGATTATTTTGATGGGAGGTAAAATATGAATAACGGAATAAAAAGATCAGTGCTTGCTGAAATTGTAATGATAATGCTGACAGGCGCACGGGGCAGCCGGAGTGATTATGCTTTCAGGAGGACTTATTGACAGCCATTGACGGTCTTATAGAAGAAGCTGGTGAACTGGACAGATACTGCAGGAAAAGCTTCGAGCCTGCAATAAGAGAGATGGAAGGCATCGATGCCACAATACAGGCATTGATCAGTATAGCACTTGAGCTGCAAAAACAGCTTTCCAATCTGATTATTTTTCGAATAAAGCCCCCGCTTCCCATTGAAGAAGGTAAAGAAGAAACCGGCGCCGGGAAAGATGAAGCGACAGCTATTCAGCAATTTATTATCAGCATCGGTGCGGTGAACCTCTATTCTCTGGCTGAAGCTATCAGAGATACGTTCGAACCTTTCGAAGCACAGACATCCGGGATCGCCTGGATATTTTCTCCATATGCTTTCTTAGAGAAACCATCTATTATTGAACCTGAGACCATTGAGAAGCTGGCTGGGAAGAAGTCTGTATTAGAAGAAACTTTGCAGAAAAATGTGAATATTGAGAAAGAAAAATTTTCTACTTCCAAAGTAATTTCAGAAACCGAGAACCTCTATTCTGATCTCTATACCGACCTGAAAAAATCTGCTCTTGTAATTAACGACCTCAAAAATATTTGCGATAATTTTGAAAATATTACAATCGAAAGAGATAGCATAATATCAGAAAAAGATATCATATTGAATAAACCGAGTGATTTAATTGAGGGATACAAAGAGGAAGCAGAAGAAACAGGGAGAAACGAAATTCTGGATGTCAAAACATTCTCGGATAATCTTCATTATTTTTCCAGAATCATTGAAGATGCCTCGAATTCGCTGTATACAGGGATATCAGAGCTTCATGAAATCACTGATACATCATCGCTCAATAAAAATCTGACAGAACATTTTGAGTCTACAGCGCTGATAAAAGATCTAACAGATGTATATTCATCTCAGGAGACCTTTAAAAGTTCAAACATTATTTCAGATCTTTCAGAAACAGTAGCCATGATCTCTAAAGCACTTCAAACAGGCTTTTTAGAATCTCAAACAACCACTGATATCTCATCCCATGGTTTTGTTTCATTAAAAACCTTGCAGAGCTCGTCGAATTTTTCAGAAATTTCATCACTCAACAAAATCTCAACCAGAGTGTCTCACCCAGCTGAAATAAAAACCGATGACCAAAAACCTATTAAGTACTCAGATCAAAGTATTTTTGAAGTACCAGCTTTCAGACCCAGAATGTCCTCAGAAGATGCGGCTATTAATTTTTCAAAGCTATCAAATGCGATCTCAAAGAAATCTCATGAAAAAGAATCAATCTCAATATCCGAGCCATCGATAAATGTATCGAATGCATTTGAAACAATTTCCAGTTATATCGCTAAGGCATCTGAGGTTGATCGTCAGACGAGCGAAATGGCGAGAGGGGGTGTTATTGATACAGATAAAATCTCGTGGCAGAGCCCTCTATTAAACCTTATGCTTTCTGAGGGTGGAAGCGCGGCACTCGAATTGGATAGACTCGCTATTAATGGGAATAGCGGTTTAACGGAAGCGGTTCAGATGGCGAATATAGCAATTGGAACGCATGCATTAGAAAAAGCCGGATCATCAGCAATGAACAATATCGATCTGATGTTATCTCAGGATTATCGCATGCCTTCACCTGGTACAGTTCAAAATGCCCTTCAAATCCTATCAGTCTCACAGAAAGATACAGCAGGAGGCACACATTCAGGCAATACCATCAATTTTCAAAATACATTCAATATCGTGGTCGATATCAAGAACGGCGGAAAGGAGACCGAGTTGAGAGAGCTGGGGAGAAAGATAGGACAGATACTTTCTGATGAGATCAGAAGATATGGAGGGATAAGGTGAACATCGAACTCGATGGTATCGAGCTTAACAAAACCGAGTATGATCAGAATGGCGGGGTCAAAGAGATCAGGTATATCTCTAATATCAGCACCAGTGACAGGCGCAGCATGGTTGAGCATGAGATACCAGGGATGGAAGGCAATGCATTCCAGAACCTTGGCAGGTCTCCTGTGAACATTTCTTTTGATGGGACTTTTGAAGGAAAGAGCGCGAAAAGCAACCTTGAGATACTGAGATCCAGGTTCAAGCAGGGAGTACCTCTGCCTTTTAACTCGAATATATCAGGAGCAACGGATGTCACAAAAGTTCTGATCGAGGAATTAAATATTGAAGAAGTTGCTGGAATCAAAGGAAGATATAGATATTCCATAACGCTCAGCGAATACAAAGAGCCTCCACCTGAGCCCACAACTCCTCCCTCCCAGGATGAAGAAGCCAAAAAAAAGGTTGATGAGGAGGCTGAGAAGACTGTGGAAGGTATAAACTACCTTACTGGAAAGGTGCTGGACGCTGAAGGTAAACCAAAGAGTGATGTTACGGTTCTTGCAACCTGTTCTGAAGGTGATAAAAAAGGTGAGGAATATGAGAGTAAAACAAATAAAGATGGGGTCTACCGGATCGAAGATCTACCTCCAGGAAAATATAAAGTCAAAGTTGCTGCAGATGAATATGAAGGGGTCGAAGAAGTGGTCATCATAGGGAAAGGGGCGAGCGAAGAAAAAGGGGAAGAATCAAAGGAAGAATCTGAGGAAGAGGTTTCTGAAGAAGAAACTCCTGAAGAAGAAGAGACTCCTGAAGAAAAGACAGACGAAGAAGAAGAATCCAGGGAAGAAGTTTCTGAAGAAGAAACCAGGGAAAATAAACCTTAGGATCGAGGATAAATGCAAAAGCCTGCATACAAGATCAAAATCGGGTCAACTACTTTAGATTCTTCTATGAGTCAGGAGATCATCGGTATAGGAGTAGACCTCGATATTGATGTTCCTTCTGACAGCTTTCACATAACTTTGAAACCTGATACTAAAACCAGTGGAATCAAAAATGGAGATTCTGTGATCATTGAATTAGGATATGAGGGTTCTCTTTTTAAGGTTCTAACTGGGGCTGTGGATACGATCAAACCCTCGATATCAGAATTGGTTGTCAGTGGATTGAGTGCGGTCTCTATTCTGACTGCAACAAGAGTAAATCAGGTTTATGAAAAGCAGAGTGCAGGTGCGATAGTGAAGGATCTGGCAGATAAGGCGGGGATCGCTGCTAAGGAAGTGCAGGACGGCATGAGCTTTCCTATGTACGTAGTAGATGATACGAAAGATTGTTACACTCAAATGAGAGAACTTGCACGAAAGTGCGGCTTTGACCTTTTCATGACAGGGGATGGAAGACTGGTCTTTAAAAAATATGAGAGGCAAACTCCCAGACCGTTTAAGTACGGCAGGGATATCATAGAGGCAGAAGTGTATGAGCCCATGCCGATCGCAGCCTGCGTAAAAGTGTACGGCGAGAGCCCATCAAGTTCCAAAGGAGCTGATACTGCCCACTGGGTATCCAAAAAAGTGGTTGAAGGGGTTGCGGGAAAAGGTAGTGAGATTTTTCTTATCGAAGATCCCACGGTGCGGGATAAGGATACTGCTGATAAAGTCGCCACATCATATCTTGAGATAATAATGACGCCGCTTTCTGGAACGCTCAAGCTCCTTGGAAATGCGCGAGTGGGGCTTGGAGATACGATCGAGATAAAGGAGGTTCCTGACACCAGAATGAATGGTGAGTTCGAGGTAACGAGCATAAGCCATATTTTTAACAAAAATGAAGGTTTTGTTTCAGTCGTTGGCTGGACAAAAAAAATCAAGATCTCTGCAGCAGAGCCGCAGCTTGCTGCTCCCCCATCCATCCCGGCTCCATCAAAACCTTCTCCTGTGGAAGAGCAGCTTGAATCTGCCAGAGGTGAGCTTGAGGATAAGCGTCTAGAGCTTTTCTGAGCTGGATAAACTTTCGAAGGAGATGATAGAAGCTGCGGAAGAGGCTAAGACGGCTGCTCTTGAGGGTGCAAAGGAAGCGCTTGCAAAGGCGGATGAGCTCAAGAAAGAGCTGGAAGAGAGAAAGAAAGAGATAGAAGATGGGCTGGCTGAAGCAAAAGCGAAGCAGGAGGAGTTAAAGAAGGCCGCAATTGCTGAAATTGAAAAGCAGGAGCAGGAGATCCTGAAACTAAAAGATGAGGCAAAAGAGAAGACAGATCAGATCAAAAGCAAAGTGGATGAAGAAAGAGAAAAGGCTGAGGAGAAGGTGAATAAGCTTGAGGAGGCTTCAGGCAAAGTTAAGGATCTGGAAAATGAGATAGAGGATAAGAAGAAAAAGCTTGAGGTGGCAAAAAAAGAAGCCGCAGAGAAGTCGGGGGCTGAGAAAGAGGCAGTTGAAAAGCAATTAGGTGAACTTGAATCTTCCATAGATAAAACAACGAAAGATGCAGACAGCCTCAAGAAAGATAGTGAAACGCTGAAAAATGAAGCAGACGAAGCTGTGGGAGAGGTCAGGAAGAAAGAAGAGGAGGTAGAGAAAGAGATCGCGAATAAGGAAAAAGAAATGGATGATAAGGTAAAGGAAGTCGAAGATAAGAAGGAGGAAATAAAAAAGTCGGTCGAGGATGCTGAGAAGGAATTAAAGGAAAAGGTGGATGAGGCAGAGAAGAAGATCGATGAAGCCACAAAAGAGGTCAAAACCCAGATCGAAGAAGCAAAGAAGAGTGCTGAGAAGATCGAGAAAGAAGCGAATGAGAAGTTCGATGAGGCAAGGAAGAAGGTGGATGAGACCAAGAAAGAGGCGAGTGCCAAGCTTGAAGAATTGAAGAAGGCT
Source organism: Candidatus Methanoperedens sp. (assembly GCA_027460465.1). Lineage (GTDB taxonomy): Archaea > Halobacteriota > Methanosarcinia > Methanosarcinales > Methanoperedenaceae > Methanoperedens. Next base: position 9,176 of record JAPZAV010000046.1, read on the forward strand.
TATAGTGAAGCAAGAGAGAAGGTGATGGAGGCAAGGAAGCAGGCAGGGATGGATTAGAAGAAAGTCATTTAGAACTATCAGAAAAAATAAAGAAGTCTTTCAGAACTTAATAAGAAAATCAAACGCTTACAGGAGGACCCTTTGCATGTAGGCGGCTGGCTTTCCGGTGGATTACACGGCAAGAAATCCACAAAAATATCAAAAAGAAGTAGTTTATCCGAATTTAATCGACCATCGAAGCATGAGTACTGAAAAACTCCCATGGCACAAGATGTCACGTTAAAATTCCCATCATGGAAAAAACTAAATATATTAATCATCTCATGCAGGTAAAATCAACCTGACATCTGATAGATTGATAGGGCTAACAGGACCTTTCCACCCTTTCAAAAGATGATACAATCC
>JAPZAV010000047.1 GCA_027460465.1 Candidatus Methanoperedens sp.
ACGTTAAACAATTATATAAAGATATGTTATATATTATAACATAACATGCCAAGAAATTTTTAAAATGATGGCAGAGAGAGATTATTAATCAAAAAAAGGATATTTTGACTGCTAAAACAACGGGTTTATGATGCTATACGCTTACCTTTTGCCTATCCTGAATAGAAAGGGCAGGAAGATCAGAGCCACTATAACTACAGTCAAACCTGCTGATGCAAAGCTTGCCTGGAAACCGTACAGGTCTGCTATTGTCCCTCCTATGAAAGGACTTACCGCAAAGCCCAGCGAGCCGAAAAGATTGAAACCTCCCATTGCAGTACCACGCTTTGAGGGATTCGCGAAATCTCCAGCCAGCGCAGCCGAAGGCGGATACATGAGCGCTCCAACCACTCCCCCGAACGCCATGACTGCAACCAGGTAAGGGGGAGCAACAATACCTACGCTCACTACGGTTATACCGTACAGTATGGAACCGACTATCAGTGGAGGTACTCTTCCAATCCTATCAGAGATCACGCCAAGAGGATATTGAAGCATTGCAAAGGGTATCAGGAACGCAGCCATGTACAGACCTATGGTTTCCGATCCCATACCGTATTTCATTCCAAGCATCAGCGGGAACACTCCCACAAAAAAACCTACTGTGAACCTCTCCACGAAGGAGAAGGCATAAGGTATGAATATCCATTTCTCTTCCCTGAGCAGGAACAATGCTTCCTTGATCGATGAGGGTCTTGATTCAAGCCTCTTTTCCCTGAGAGCCACCGCTGCTATCAACGCCCCAACTAATAGCATGAAAGAGCCAAAATACAGGGGATATAGTGGGTCTATTGCGCCCAATCTTCCCCCGGAGGGAGCACCCAGTGCATTGCCCAGTGCCATGCCCATGCCAAGAATCCCCATACCCCTGCCGTAATGCGTCTTTCTGACTATATCGAGCACTGATGTCATGAGCAGGGCAAATGCCATGATGGTGAATGTGCCTTCCACGAAACGCAGCACCAGCAGTACAGGCATTGTGGGCGCAAGTGTGAGGCTGAACATCAGGACGGAATTTCCAAGAAAACCTGCAAGGATGAACATCTTCCTCCTCCCCATCCTGTCTGAAATGCTGCCCCAGACGAGCGAGAAGATCACATAAGCCATGAGGTTCACGGAAACAAAGAGGCTTGTCTCAGCCACGGATTCGATATCGAACCTCTTCATGACGAACTCCTCCATCACAGGATAGATAAGTGAGACGCTGAACATGAGAAGGAACGTCAGCAGTCCAAGAATGTAGATCTCATTGGCGTTTTTATTTTGTTGCATCATGAATTATTTTGACTTTTATACATCATCAATTAAGTATTTAAGCAATTGGGGAGGAAAAAGACCTCAATCAAGGAGCTTATGAACGTGGTAATATGGACATATTCTCGATAGTTATCATTGTGATAGGTCTTATTCTGTTTGAGACCATCAGCAGCATAGATAACGCGGTGATCAATGCAGAAGTGCTCTCAACAATGTCAATGAGAGCCAGGCGGTGGTTCCTGTTTTATGGGATAATATTTGCGGTTTTTGTGATCCGTGGCGTACTTCCATGGATGATCGTCTGGGCGACCAATCCCTCTTTAGGCCCGGTCAATGCCCTCACCGCCACTTTCAGCAATGATCCTGAGATAGCAAGGATGATTGAAGAATCCTCGCCATTTTTGCTCGCTGGTGGAGGAGTTTTTCTTATTTTCCTTTTCTTTCACTGGCTTTTCATTGAGGCGAAAAACTACGGTCTTCGAGGAGAGAGGTTCTTCCACCAGCATGGAGTCTGGTTCTACGCCATCGTATCCATAATCCTTGCGATCATAGTATGGCTGGCCATAAACCGCAACTCATTCATGGCTTTTGGCGCAGTGCTTGGTTCAACTGCCTTTTTCATAACCCATGGATTCAAGCAGAACGCAGAGCTCCATGAAAAACAGCTCATGGGCGGCACCAGCATGAGCGACTGGAGCAAGATCATGTATCTTGAGGTGATCGATGCCACGTTTTCTATAGACGGCGTGGTCGGAGCTTTTGCATTCACACTGTCAGTGCCTCTCATACTCATCGGGAATGGAATAGGAGCCTTTGTGGTAAGGGAACTTACTGTAAGCAATATCGAAAGGGTAAAAAGGTATATCTACCTGAAAAACGGGGCAATGTACTCGATATTTTTCCTGGGGATAATAATGGTTGTTGACAGTTTCGGGGTTCATATTCCAGAATGGGTCTCGCCTGTGATCACGATCGCCGTGATCGGGGATTTCTTTTATAGATCCCGAAGATGTCTTTGACAGGAGCGTATATGGTGGCGGCTAATGTTCGTGCTGTGCTGTATGAGTCCCTGCAACTATGTATCTGCAATCGCTCAATGCCGTGAACGTGAAGGCTTCATCCGGCTCCATGTAGACAGCCTGCTCTTTTTTCAGGGGAATCCTGAGCCTGCCATTTTCGAGCAGTGCATCCCCGGACAACAAAAACAATATCTCGTCGTGACCGTTCGGCGCCATTTCTCTTTTCTCGCCTTTTGAAGCTTCACCATAAACAAGGTACACGCTGTGTTTTTCTATTTCCTGCGAACCCACTATGTATTCCCTGTACTTCTCTTTATAAAGATCCCTGATATTGAACAGTTTCATGGTCTCTCGATCCTTGCACGGAAATAAAGACTTATAGGGTTTTTGGTTTTGTTTTTTATTTCAAAATCAAGCTTTTCTGAGAATTCAATGTTCCCAAATCCCGCAGAGATCAGCATCATTACGATTTCATCAACAGTATACCCCCATACTTCAAAATGCTGGAAGAAACCTGATTCCAGAAAAATGCCGTCCATGCTTATTCTTCCTGTTTTTTCATCTATCTTCCTTTTCCAGATTATTTGAATATCATCCTCTCCGGGAACAATCTCTTCCTGAAACGGTTCTGCGTTTATCAGGACATCGAACAGGAATGTCCCGTTTTTATCAAGACATCGCCTTATCTTCAGCAGGACGTCCGGGAGATTCTCCTTGCTCACATGTGAGAGCACGTTGCCTATGCTGTAAATTAGATCAAAACCTCCCATATCCAGTTCATCTTTCTCGATATCAATGACCCTGAACTCTGCATGCATATTATTCGCCCTAATTTTCGCAAGTTGTATCGCAGAGGGTTCGATATCCACTCCAGTCACGTAAAAACCTCGCTTTGCGAACTCAAGCGCATGCAACCCTCCGCTGCATCCTATATCAAGGATCCTGGTGCCGGCATGGGAATACCACCTCAGTATCTTTTCCACCTCATCAGTATGCTCCTCCTGTGAATAATGCGATTTCTCGTAGATTTCCAGTCCAGAGTCCCTGTAGAGCCCTGTCATCTTTCAGGATCACATCATATACCCTTCATGCGCTGGCATCTCACTTTTCTTCTCAGGGATGTCAGCCACAAGGGCTTCCGTGGTCAGCATAAGACCTGCTATGCTGGCTGCATTCTGCAGCGCGCTGCGAACCACTTTTACAGGGTCTATGATCCCTGTTTCTATCATATCCACGTAGGCATCTGTCTTTGCGTCGTAGCCCATGTTTGGATTCGATTCTGCTTTCAGTTTCTCTATTACCACAGAACCCTCTTTACCGGCATTGGCTGCGATCTGTTTCAGGGGCTCTTCTATGGCTTCCCTGATTATCCCGACTCCGATCTTCTGATCCCCTTCAAGATTTAGACTGCCAAGCTCGCCTGCTGCCCTGAGAAGAGCAATTCCTCCTCCAGGCACCACCCCTTCCTCGATAGCGGCTTTTGTGGCGTTAAGTGCATCGTCTATCCGCATCCTCTTTTCCTTCATTTCAGTCTCGGTCGCTGCACCGACATTGATAACCGCAACTCCTCCTGAGAGTTTGCCCAGTCTTTTCTTCAGATCGTTCTTTTTATAATCTGACTCCTCAAGTTTGATCCGCCCATCAATGATGGAAATCCTCCTCTGGATGTCTTCCTTCTTGCCCTGCCCTTCGATGATTATGGTCTTATCCTTGTTCACCCTGACCTTTTTTGCACTTCCAAGGTCAGATAGTTTGGTATTTTCAAGTTTCATGCCAAGTTCTTCACTGATGACTTTTCCACCGGTGAGCACGGCTAGATCTTCAAGCATCTCCTTGCGCTCATCACCAAATCCAGGGGACTTGACCGCACATACCTTCAACGTACCGCGGATTATATTCAGAACTATGGTGGCAAGCGCCTCTCCGTCCACATCTTCAGCTATGATCAGAAGCGGCTTGTTTTCACGCAGTACGGCTTCAAGGACAGGAAGGAACTCTTTCATGGAACTGATCTTCTTATCGTACAGGAGAATCATGGTATTTTCAAGTACGGCTTCCATTCCCTCTTTATCAGTCGCCATGTACGGTGAAATGTAACCTTTATCAAGCTGCATCCCTTCTACCACATCGAGCGATGTCTCCATTGACTTTGCCTCTTCGACCGTAATCACTCCGCTTGCGCCCACTTTATCCATGGCCTCAGATATCAGGTTCCCTATTACTTCATCGCTGTTCGCTGAGATGGTAGCCACCTGAGTGATCTTTTCTTTGGTCTTGACCTCTTCGCTCATTTTCTTGATGGCTTTTACCACAGCTTCTGTAGCTTTGTCTATGCCGCGCTTTATTTCGATCGGATTGGCTCCAACAGTGATGTTCTTCATGCCTTTATGAAGAATTGCCTGAGCCAGCAGCGTGGCTGTGGTTGTACCGTCGCCTGCAACGTCCTGTGTCCTTGTCGCCACTTCTTTTACGAGTTTTGCTCCCATATCCTCAAAAGGATCCTTGAGATCTATCTCCTTTGCAATTGTGACACCGTCGTTGGTGATCACAGGGCTTCCATAGCTTTTGGAAAGCACCACGTTCCTGCCTTTCGGCCCCAGGGTGATCTTCACAGTACTTGCCAGCTGATCAACCCCTCGCATAAGCGCCTGCCTTGCAGCATCATTAAAAATCAATTGTTTTGCCATGAATTATCCCTCTATCTTTGCGATTATATCCTTTGTGTCCAGAATGAGATATTTTTCTCCGTTCATTTCCAGTTCTTCAGAACTGTATCCTGTATATAATATCGTGTCTCCCTTATTTATGGGGATTTCTTTTTCATCCGCCGTACCTGTTTCCACTACGATTCCCTGTTTTTTCTTTTCTTTTGCAGTCTCCGGGATAAATATCCCGCCTGCTGTCCTTTCTTCCTCTTTGACCGGTTTGATCAAAACCCGCTTACCCAATGGTTTTATATGCATGGATTCACCTCTTAATCAATGTATTTTAAAAAGTTTTATCATGAAACCTTTCACGATTTCGAATCATTCATGTTTGCAGTTCTATAAATATGTATCGGAAAATAAATAAAATCAGGTAATGCCAACCTGAAATCAAGAGAATGCAAATGGATAAAGAAACAGAACCGCCTGAATCTTCAGAACTGATCAGCCGCAGAAAGTTCCTGATATTCCTGGGTATCCTTTTTGGTATAATAATTTTAGGCTTAAGCCTGATCAAAAATGCCGGTGTAAAAGTCATAAATAAATTTCGAATACGCAGTATTGAGCAAATTCCACAATTTGATTTTGCGGCATGGCAACTGACAGTTGAAGGGCTTGTGGACATGCCATTCACTTTACGTTATAATGAACTCCTGCAGCTTGAAAGTGAAGAGCAGGTGAGTGATTTCCACTGCGTGGAAGGATGGTCTGTGAATGAGGTGAAATGGAAAGGCATACGTTTGAAGACTATTTTTGATAGAGCAGGTCTCAAGTCAGAAGCTGCTTATGTTACATTCCATTCAGGAAGCGGCATATACAGCGACAGCCTCTCCATCAATGAAGCTCTCGAACAGGATGTCATGCTTGCTTATATGATGGACGATGAACCACTGCCAGAAGAGCAGGGCAGACCTCTGCGCCTTGTGATGCCCAGGATGTTCGGATATAAAAACGTGAAATGGGTCAACAGAATAACGCTTACAGAAGAGCAGGAGATCGGATACTGGGAGAGGTTTGGCTATAAAATCGATGGAGTATCGTACCCGTGAAGATTCTAAGATTCGATATTTTTGCAAGACTTTTACACTGGTCTCATGCTGTTATTTTTATCTGGCTTCTGATAACAGGCATACAGCTTTTCTTTACGCCAAAATCGCTCCTGGGAGATCCTTTTATAAGAATGATACATCTGTATGCATCAGTGCCTTTTATTTTATTTCCGATCATGATCTATATTACAGGCCGTCCCTCAACCCGGAAGGATATAAAAGATCTGATATCATGGACCGATCTGGATCTAAGATGGTTCAGGGATTTTTTCAAAAAGAAAAAAGCCGTCGTTATTGACAAATTCAACGGGGGACAGAAAGTCAATTTTATGGCTGCGCTGATCTCAATAACAGGTCTCTCATTTTCGGGTTTTGTGGTCTGGATGAAATCAATGTTCAGTGTGGATTTTGTGGAATTGAATTTCATGATACATGACTTTTTTGCAGTGTTTTCTTTTCTGCTCCTTTTCAGTCACATTGTGTTCAGTCTGTATTATAGCGAGTCGCTGCGCGGTATTATTTTTGGAATGGTGGATGAAGAATGGGCAAACGAGCATTACCCTGCATGGTCGGGGAAAAAGAAGTAATCATCTAAAGACTTAAATAAAGCCGACTGATAATAGACAAATAAATAGCTAAGGGGATCAATATGAGCAGAATCGAAAAAGACAGCCTTGGGAAGATAGAGGTCCCTGATAATGCCCTCTATGGCGCATTCACGACCCGCGCTTCCAGGAACTTCCAGATAAGCGGGATCAGAGCAAAACAGGAGTTCATAAACTCGATCGCGCTGATCAAAAAGGCAGTGGCTCTGGCGAATATGAAGCTGGGAATGCTTGATAAGAAGATCGGAAATGCAATAGTTCAGGCTGCTGATGAGGTCATTGAGGGAAAATACAGGGATCAATTCATACTTGACGTGTTCCAGGCAGGTGCAGGCACACCTTTCAACATGAACACCAATGAGGTCATGGCAAATGCCGCGATCAAAAGGCTGGGTGGAAAGCCGGGTGATTACCATATCGTTCATCCCAACAACCATGTCAATATGGCGCAATCTTCAAACGATGTTATCCCTTCATCCATACGATTGAGCATGCTCCTGGTGCTTCCCTCTCTGCTCAATGAACTGAAAGAAATAATTCTTGTATTTGAGACAAGGGCAAAAGAGTACGACCATGTGATCAAGGTCGGAAGGACCCATCTTGAAGATGCGGTGCCGGTAAGATACGGCCAGGTATTTAACGGATACGCATCTTCGCTAAAAAGATGCGCTGAGAGAATTGAAAGCGCAGAAAACAGCATGCTCGAACTCGGTATCGGAGGAACTGCAGTTGGTACGGGCATCAATACACATCCTGACTTCAAAAAAGAGATGATCTTCGAACTGAACGAACTGACAGGTCTCAAGTTCAGACAGGGCAACAGCATAATGCTCTCATGGAGCATGGCAGGGTTCGTTGAGATGTCAAATGCATTGAGAATGCTTGCAATCGACCTCAACAAGATCTCAAACGACATGCGCCTTCTCAACTCAGGCCCGAAAGCGGGGATCTCGGAGATTATCCTGCCAGAAGTCGAACCCGGCTCTTCGATAATGCCGGGCAAGATCAATCCCTCCATCGCAGAAGCCGTGAACATGGTCTGTTTCCAGGTCATTGGGAACGACCATGCTGTGAGTCTGGCGGCAGAAGCAGGACAGCTTGAACTCAATGTGATGACGCCGCTTATTGCTTTTGATCTCCTGTGGAGCACTGAACTCCTGACGAATACGATCAGGATGTTCAATGAATACTGCATAGCAGGTATGATTGTTGATGAAAAAAGGTGTGCCGAGCTTCTTGAGAACAGCCATGCCCTGGCGACCGTCCTCAATCCATACACAGGTTATGAGAACGTGGCAGAGCTTGTGAAAGCAGCGCTTGCTGAGAACAAATCCCTGAAACAGATCATACTTGATAGGGATATCATCCCGCAGAAATATCTGGACGAGATACTTGATCCTGTGAAGATGACAGAGCCTGTGATCATTGATAAAAAAATAATTGGTGATATCAGGGAATACGGGAAAAAGAAACGATCACCCAGGTGAACTACCTCACGCTAAAGCTGTGAAGCTTCCTGTTTCATCGGTTCTCTATTGAGAATACTCTGACAGGCTTTAATTCCCGCAGTTCCTACGGTACTTCGATTCAATATGATTTTGGCTGCTATATGGTCTCTGTC
>JAPZAV010000048.1 GCA_027460465.1 Candidatus Methanoperedens sp.
CAACGTGATATTCTGGCTGCGCTCCAGTCCTGCAAATACCATCACTGCATAACAGGTCTTTTTCTCGCATGTACAGATTTTCCGCGGCAACGATGTAGAATATTTTATTCTCTTTAAGCCTGTCTCCGGCATCTTTCCCTTCAATGTCCTTGTGGTGGAATCCTTCGATAGAAAGTGTTCTGCTGTAATCCTTTGCTATCCGCGCGATCCCGTCGTTCCATCTGAGAGTTTTGATGCCCGAAGTTCTTCTTTCCTTATTGACAAGATCAAAGACAGTACGCTCAAGTTCCTGGATATTCAATCCCGATGTGTTGAAAAGGACTTTTTCAAGATCACTGGTTTTGACTGAAAAATCAATAGCGCCATAATCCAGATTGCTGTCAGAGAATTCGAAATAGAACTCAAATGGTTGATCATGGTATGTTCCTTTCAGGGCGATCAATCCAGGCCTCAACTTTCCTGGATCCGTGCTCAGACTCCCGTTCTGTGCATAACCTAAAGGATTGCCATTATTAAAGACCTCACCTTCCAGAGGCTCGCCAGTCTCGTTAATGGAGAAACGCATGGTGAAAGAACTTATGTATGAAGTGCAGCCTGCAGCAAATACAGCGATGGCGATCAGAAATAACACGGATAATAAATTTTTTCCATTCATGGTACCTCTTTGACCTTCGGCTTCTAATAGTATCTTTACTTTTTTATACATTAAACTATCTGATTTAGGACATTTTATATTCAATGATTTGAATAAGTATCAGATATGCCAGATCTTGTAATCAAGAACGCAAGGATTCTCATCGATGATGTAATCCAGCATGCAGAGATCGCGGTCGAGAAAGGCAGTATCTTGAAAATCGGGAAGATAATAGGCACAGGAGAGGTGAACCAGGTCATAGATGCAAAAGGCGCACTTGTGCTGCCCGGAGCCATTGATGTGCACGTACACTTCAGAGATCCCGGGATGACGAAGAAAGAGGACTGGTTCACAGGTTCATGCGCTGCGGCTGCTGGGGGGGTGACAGCGGTCATCGACCATCCCAACACCATCCCTCCGACCATAGATATTGAATCCTTCAGGAAAAAACAGAAAGAAGCGAAAAAGTCCATAATAGATTACGCTGTCAATGCAGGAGTAACGAAAAATCTCAACTTTCTGAAAGATCTGTGGGAATCCGGGGCAATGGCTTTCGGTGAGATCTTCATGGCAGAATCCACAGGTTTACTGAACGTGGATGATCGGACGCTGGAACAGGCGCTGGATATCATTGCAGACCTGGGCGCTGTTTCCTGCGTCCATGCAGAGGATGAACAGACAAGAAAACAGTTCGTGCATATCTTGAAAGGAAGTCTTCAGCCTGAAGCCTACTCAAAATCGCGCCCTGTGCTGTCAGAAAAGATCGCTGTTGAAAAAGCAATGAAACTTGCAGGAGCAGCGAAGCTGCATTTCTGTCATATCAGTGCAGGTGAAAGCCTTGATGCAATAAGAAAGGCAAAAGAAAAAAATAAGAACCTGACCTGCGAAGCTGCGCCCCATCATCTGTTCCTCTCAACAAAGGACTGGAAGCGCCTGGGCAGCCTCGGGAAAATGAACCCTCCGCTGCGGGATTATCATGAACAGCAGAGCCTGTGGGCAGGATTGAACGACGGGAGCATTGACGTACTGGCTTCAGACCATGCGCCCCATCTTGAACACGAAAAAATGACAGATATATGGAGTGCACCTGCAGGCGTACCAGGGGTGGAGACCATGCTGCCCCTCATGCTCATGGCGGTCAAACGAAATCTACTCACGCTTAAAAGACTGATCGAGGTCACATGTGCAGCTCCGGCGGGGATATTCGGGCTCAGGAAAGGGGTAATTGCACCTGGATACGATGCTGACCTGGTAATCTCAGGTGAAGTACAGGAGATCAGAAAGGAAAGATTGCACAGCAAAGCTGGATGGACGCCTTATAATGGCATGGAAGGGATATTCCCGAAAATGACCATATCCCGCGGCGACGTAGTGGTTGAAGATGGGGAGATAGTGGCAAAAAGAGGGAGAGGAAGTTTCATCCCCGGGCAGGGATCTCTCAAAAGAATGGAATAGATTGAAAACTTAATATACCCTGAATATTAATATATAACACAGTGCAACCCAGAATATTACAATGGAGGGCTTTAGAGGAATAAGAAGATAGCTCTTGTTACGGATGATTTCCCTGTATACCATGCTATTATCGAAGAAGCCCGTTCACGCAATCTGACCCTGCTTGTTCTTACCCCATCCCAGCCTGTCCCTGCCCATGTGGGTGTGGTCATCACAACAGAGGAAGAATCCAGGGGCATTGATTTTTATCATGACAGGATGATCATCGCGGACAAGCCTCAATCAACACTGGATAAAGCCGTCTCCTTACTCTACAGGGAAAAATTCGACATTATCATAATAGGAATAGATCCAGGAAAGTATCCGGGCATCGCAGTGCTCGGGAACGATAAGGCGATCTCGGTGCATCACGTCTCAGTGAGCGAGGTCTGTCCGCTCGTAAAACGGATCATGCGGGAATTCAATGATAAGAAAATCCTTGTGAGGATCGGGCATGGGGCAAGACTTGTACGTTCACGCCTTATCAATAATTTGCTTGATCTTGGTCTCTGCGTTGAAATGGTGGATGAGACGGGAACAACACCTCATCTGGGGAAAGGCGTCCACGGGCAGGTGGTATCTGATATCATAGCCGCCATAAACATAGCAAGAATTCAGGGCAAGAACGTGGGAAAACAGTTCATAGAGCCTTCTCAGGGTGAAGTCCGCGTGATCCAGGAGCACAGCAGGAAGCATTCCAACGGACGCATGACGATACCGAGGATGCTCGCCCGTGCGGTCGCAAAAGGGGAAATGACCCTGGACGAAGCTGTGGAAAGACATACCTGCTAATTAATTAGAGGCATTTCTGGGAGCTTTTATTGAGATCCTTGCTCCGATGGTGGCGATGGCGATCGCGCCGAGTATCGTTGAGATCAGGAACTGACGCCCGTTCGCGATCAACGGATAATTGTCCATGGCTCCGCTTATGACGAGTATGTATGAGCTGCCGCTCCAGAATAGAATACCGATGGCGATGATGAAGAATGGATGCGACCACTGCCTGCCTATATTTTCGTCTGCCAGATGCAGATCAACGATCTTTCCTGCTGAGACCAGCAGCCCTGCCACCACATACCACCATATCGAGGCATAGACATACCCCATCAGGAATATGAGATACCCTGCCATTATCTGGCGGCTGGAATAATTCCAGAGTTCAATCGCTCCCTGGATCGTTCCGATCAGAGACAGTATTATGGCTGCAAGATACATCACAAAGGTGATCTTTCCGCTCTGCAGCGAATCCATCATTGAGGCTTTGAATTCGTTGAAAGCGTCATCCAGACCTGTGCCTCGAAAGAGCATGTAGATACCGATCGCACCAGTGATCGCGATGATCGCGACTTCCGGTCTCTGGGCATACAATGAAATGGCGTATATCATGAAGGCAAGACCCAGGGGCATGAAGAAGGTATGCGAGATCTTTGGATCGTTAAATGCCTGCTTGATTATATAATATGTGCTCTCCAGGTTCTCATGCTGCTTCACTATAATCCTGTGCACATAATCAACTTTTATCCTTGACTGGATGATCGGAAGCACGGATTCATCTTCAGCCCCATCAGAGACAAGGATCGCCCTGTCTGGTTTCAGCTGCTCAAGTATCCTGTCAAGCTGTTCTGCGATCCTCATGTCTGCACGTAATCCAACCATCTTCTCCCCTGCGATCGAGACTATCTCGACATCACCGCCTTCTGCTGCTATTTTATCGTATAAGTTTATTCCTCCGAAGATGGTGTTGATATCAGAGTCCTCAGGATCGCTTGAGGCAAGTCTGACAGCAGCGTCCAGGTTTGCAACCCGACCGATTATGGGACTTGGGATACCTGCTTTCTCCCCGAGATCATTATCCCTGTCAATGCATATGATCAATATCCTCATTGCAGCCATATATCTTCATGTTTCTATAAATAACATTCGCATCTATTTTATAAATATAGTCCACCAGTTGATGACCGCGAGGGAGAAGTAAACCACCGCGATACCCTTGATCACCTTTGCAGCAGAGATCACAATGAGGAACTTCTTTGATTCATAACTCTCTATACCTGCGACTACCGGTACAAGGTCTCCAAAAAGAGGGATCCAGGGAGAGAAAAAAAGAATGAATGTGCCGTATCTGCGAAAGTACATCTGCATCTGTTTTTCTTTTTCTCTATCGTGGAAAGGGATGAGCTTTCGAAGCTCGTATTTTCCATAAGATATTAATGATTCGAACAGCATTTTTTTTTGTTTATTTCGTTACCTTGCAATAAATATATTCATGAAGGCTATGGGACATTATTTTAAGTACTCCACAAACAATATTTTATAAACAATGGAACGAGATGTTAATTTAAATTTGGTCTATATAATTCTGATATTATTGGTTGCACTCGGCGGTACTGTTATCTTTTATCAATTAAAATACGAGACATTGAGATCTGAGTGTGAAAGCTCGTTAGCTGCTTTGAATGAAACCATAAGAAACCTGAGCCCTGGTCAGGAAAACCTGTACGAGAATCTGAGTGAACTGAACGTTTCCGAAAAAAGGGAATCTGTGCTTGCATCCAGACTTGAGATGAAAACCAGGCAGCTTGAGGATCTCAGCATCGAGTTTGCTTCTGTTCAGCAGAGATTCTTTGAATGCCGGCGGGATTATGATGCTCTGAACGTGAACTACACGTTTTTAGAGGATACACTTGACAGGCATACCGCATTAGTGAGTTTAATGCAGGATAAGCTTGAAAAATTAAGAAGTGATGTCTATGCCGGTGCATCCAGGGATGTGCTCCTGGATGATATCCAGCAGGTACAGGATGTTTTGAACAGGCTCAAAAGCAATTGAACATGTATAAATTCACTCTGCGCGTAAACGAGATAAGAAAAGTTCAGACCCGGTTCAGGGTCATCGAGACAGTACTTGATTCTGTAATAATCCTTCTGGTCGCTTTCCTTGTCCTGCCGCTGAGATGGATATTTATCCCTTCTTTAGTATATATAATAATACAATTAAGATATGGATTCAGATATAATATAATAAAAATGATCGAACAGCGCTATCCTTCCCTGAAGGAAAGGTTGAGCACAGTTCACGATCATAGAGATGAGAAGAATGTCGTTGTGGAGGACCTGGCTGCCTCTGTACTTGCTGATATGGAGCAGGTAAGGTATTCCTCGTTCATTTCAACAAAGCGCCTCGGGATAAGGATCGCCGCCATCCTGCTTCTTGTAACTCTGGTGCTATCCACTTCGATCATCAGCCCTTACCTCATACGGCAGACAGAGATCTCAATCCCTTCGATCACTTATACAGATGCTCTTGAAAGAATCGGTCAGGGTCCAGATACTGATATATTCAATGAATCTTCCTATGTCAGGATCGGGAATGAAACACAGGGGATTGTGCTGTACCGCGGTTCGATCAGCGAACTGAATGTGCAGGGTGAGAAAAGAAAGGCTCCAGAAATCCCGGCTTCCTTTCCCGGGCAGCCTTCAGCAATACCTTCTGAAATATACACAGGATCTGTTCCTGCTGTATACCAGGAGATAGTGAAGAACTATTTTACAAACCTCTCGGGCGAAGAATAACATGTTTGAAAATGCTTCCGCGTTCATACTGCTGTTCCTCGTTTTCCCGATAATTATTCTCTATCTTCTGAAGCCAAAGCCCAGAACTTTAAAAATTCCGTCGCTTATGCTTTTGCTTCAGGCAATGCAAAAAAGCAGACTGAAATCCCTTATAAGAACCCTTATCCGTGACCCGCTTTTACTCATCCAGCTTATTGCGATCACATTGCTTGTCCTGAGCCTGGTAAATCCCTATTACACAGGAGCTGCCGGAGCAGGACGCGTGACGATCGTACTGGATGCCTCAGCCAGCATGGGAGCAACCGATGTTCTGCCTGATAGATTCTGGCATGCTGTCAGTATTGCAGGGGAGTATGTCAAAAGCGGTGACAGGATCACCATAATTCTTGCAGAGGACTCGCCAGTACTGTTCTTAAAGGATGCTGGCAGGCAGAAGGCGCTTGAGGCGCTGCAGCGTCTCAAACCTAAGGCCACTGCTACTGATCTGAACGGTGCATTGATATTTGCGGCTGAGATGATGAAGGATGAAAAAGGGAGGCTTGCGGTCATATCAGATTTCTCAGGTCAGGATATAACACTTGCACGCAAAATCATTGAAAAAGAAGGGATAACTGCGGAATTCAGCCAGGTAGGGACAGGTGGAAGCAATGTGGGGATAGTTGAAGCCGCGATCGAGGGCAGTGATCTGAAATTTTTTGTGAAGAACTACAATGATGCAGCAGAGGATGTAAAGATAGGCATCATCCAGAACGGTCAGGTAAGGTCGATCAATAAAAAGCTCGGGCAAAATTCCAGGGAGTTCTTCCAGGTTCCAGATATTGGCGCAGGCAGAACTGAAGTTGCTATTGAGAACCATGATAATCTGGCGATAGACAACGTCCTTTATGTGAGTATGCCTGAACATGCCATGCAGCGCGTGCTCCTGATCAGCGATTCCCCTGATAAGAGAACTCCCCTATCCATCGCCTTCAAATCCATCCCTTCACTGGAAGTGCATGAGGTATCGTTCAACAGGGCGCCCCGCACTTTCAACTACGACCTTGTGGTGCTTTATGATTACACCAAGAGTTCACCTCTTCCAGGCATGATGGACGATCTGCGCAGGTATGTGGAAAGCGGAGGAACACTTCTCTTTGTGGCTGCTGAAGAACTTCAACTCATGGATACTGAAGGGCTGCTGCCTGTGAATGTATCAGGGATGGCTGATCCTTCAGGCTTCAGGATCAGGGATCCGGGGCTGGTAGATCATCTTGGCACCTCAGGTTATCTCAAGGCAGAGCTCAGGGAAAATGCTGTGGAACTTGCCTCTGCAAACGAAGGTCCGGTGCTCGCGTACTGGAATAAAGGAAAGGGAAAAGTGGTGTATCTTGGAATCAATGACAGATGGGGTGATTTCCATCTGCTTGATTCCTATCCGGTATTCTGGTTCAAGGTGTTGAAATTCGCCAGCCCGCCGGGATTGAATTACAGAACAGGTACTTTGCTTCCGCTTGGCGCGGAGCAGCGCATCGAAGCGCCGGGTTCAGTCCTGACGACTGATATCCTTTATCTTGACCAGGTGGGGTTCTACAGGATCGGAGATAGAACCATAGCCTCAAATCTTCTCGATGAACAGGAATCTGATATCTCAGTTAAAACGATCGATTTTGAAGGCAAGGAACAAGCTGCAGGTGGAGGTATCGAAAAAATACATTTGGATCCTGTTTTTTTGATCCTGGCGCTTCTTTTCATTTTTCTTGAGCTCTACTATTTAAGATACAGGGGAGATCTATGATCTATTTTCACCATCCGCTTTTCTTGATCCTGCTGGTTCCGTTATGCCTGATCATTCTATATTATCTAAAACTCAGGAATATCCTTATTGCTGGATCAAGGATCGCCATCACTTCACTGATACTGCTTGCGATAGCATCCCCTTACACAGTGGTAGAGCGACCTGGAATTGAAGGCTCCACTGACATAACGATAATTGCAGATTCCACAGAAAGCATGCGGCTTTTCAACAGCAGCGTGAAGGATGAGGTATACGGCTATTTAAGCAACCGAACGCACACAGGCCTGGATCTCATCTCGGGCAACACATCCCCCATAGGGGACCGAATCATCAGGAATATAAAATCCGGAGGCAACATACTTCTGATCAGCGATGGGAACAATAACCATGGAAGAAGTCTTCCTGATGCCATCAATTTTGCAGGAAGCCTGAATACGACCGTGTATCTATTGAAGCAGGAGCCGATAAAAAAGGATATGAGCATCTCCATCAGCGGCGACAGTGTCGCAATTCCTGGCACTCCTGCTGATTTTCATATAAATGTCAAGAACACAGGAGCACTTGAAGGTGATCTGGAAGTGCAACTGGACGGCACGGCCGTATACTCAGGTCATGTGATGCGATCCATGGACATCCCTCTTGCATACACATTCAATACCACAGGCTCTCATACGATCAGAGCCGAGATCTTTGCAGGAAAGGAAGATGAGTTCTCACAGAACAATGTTTTCTACAGATCAGTGCACGTCGTCCCGAGACCCGATCTTCTTCTTGTTTCAAAGGAAAGCTCGCCGCTTTCTTCGATATTAAGCCAGCTGTATTCTGTTGAAATTTCTCCGGCTCTCAAAGATCCAGGTTCTTTTGATGCTGTTGTACTTGATGATACAGGTGCGGGAGAGCTGTCAAAAACAGATGCTGCACATCTTAGCGACTATGTGGCCGGGGGCGGAGGGCTTCTTGTGGTTGGTGGTGCGAATGCATACACTGATTACAGCAGGGCGCCTTTACTGGAACAGCTCCTTCCTGTGAGGGCAGGAGGTGCTCCACATGCTGGCAAAAGCGCAGGAGTGGTGCTTGTGGTGGATATCTCGGGGAGCACAGGTGAGCTCCTGGGTACTGATCAGAAACTGGGGATTGAAAAAGGGCTTGCGATCCAGATGCTGAACAGCATAGGTTCTGATGACTTTCTGGGTATCATTGCATTCAACAACGCTCCTCATATCATCGCGCCTTTTGCCCGCCACCCTGACAGAAAAGATCTTGAAGATACAGTCTCCAGACTGAGGCATGGAGGAACAACACATCTCTCCCCTGCACTTGAGGCTGCCCATGATATGATCAGGAACTTTGATGGGGGAAGAAACGTGATAGTCATATCAGACGGAAGGGTAGCTGATGGTGAGGCTTCGTTGAGAACCGCAGATTCAATGGCAGATGACGGGGTTTCGATCTATGCGATAGGTGTCGGAGGGGATACGGACGAAGAGTTCATGAAAAGACTTGCGGTCTCAGGGGGTTATTTAAGTCGGGACCAGGCTCATGGAATTGAGCTTTTGTTTGGCGAGATAAAGAAAAAAGAAAAAAGGGAGGGCATTCCCTTACTTATCATTAACAGCGGACATTTCATAACCAGATCAACAGGTCTTAACGCCACTGTCTCTGGCTACAATCCTGTTTCAGCAAAGAAGAACGCTTTGACCCTTGTCATGACCGCAGATGGGAACCCTGTGATAACTGCATGGCAGTTCGGGCTTGGAAGGGTTGTCTCGATCACGGTTGATAACGGGAATGAATGGGCAGCCTCTCTATATGATAAGGAAAATTCAAAGATCATCTCAACTTCAGCCAGTTACGCGGTGGGCAGACCCCGTGGAGCTGAGATCCAGGCAGATGATGGAGAGATCGGAAGCCAGATAAGGATAGATGTCTTCTCAGACCAGTATCCTGATCTCAGATTCGATGGTGAAAAGATACAGTTCTCAAGGACAGGTGAGAAGCTATATACATCCACAGTGATCCCGAACTCAACGGGTTTTCATGATCTCTCAGGGTACATGATCGCTGTGAATGAACCCTCTGAGTTCAGGGAACTCGGGAACAATGAACTGTTGCCAGAATTCATAACTGCATCAGGCGGAAGGGTCTATGATATATCAGAAATAAAAGAGCTTATTCCTGATCTTGTGGATAAACACACAGCTCTCCTGCATGAGAGTGTGGATCTCAAGCCCCTGTTCCTGCTTGCAGCGCTTTTGCTTTACAGCATCGAAGTCATCACAAGACGGCTTGTGGATATCTTAAGGTAATGCTCTGGTGATCGTTCTGAAATGCGTCAGCCGTTTTTCCCAGCGTTCACTGCTGCCTATCTCTGTATGGCACTTCGTACATTCATCTGTATGGCAGTTATTGCAGGTAATCTCTCTCGGTCTGTGAATATCAATGAGATTCCCCATGCTTGGCACAAGTGGATCTGGATAGCCGTGGCAATTGTTGCAGGGAATGCTTCCGTTAACATACTCAGGAATAGTGGCAGATGTACTATGACATTTCTCGCATGTGACATCCTGATTTATGGGATGCACTTCGTGCGAGATCGTATGGCATTTAAGACAGTATGCCCCTCCCTCTATATGAGGTCTGACCCTCAGAGCCTGAGGTATGAAAGGCTTTCCCGACATGTGACAGCCTTCGCAGACATCCCTGGTCACAAGCACAGTATAGTTGCTGACCGGCACGATGTCAGGTTCAGGTGGCTCGATCGGTGTTGAGGGCGGGACGGGCTTTCCTCTCTCCCACTCCTGATTAATGGCAAATAATATGATCAGAAAGACTGCTGTCACCAGTATGATCTTTATTACGTTTCTATTCAGCTTCATCATGTTAACCTGTGTAATATGAGTAATACAGCTATTGCAAGAATGAGCAATAAAGCCGGAATTATGCCATCTATCCAGCTGTACTGCGTCAGGGGTAAAGCAGGGGTGGTGATCGGAGTTCTGACCGGAGTCCTCACAGGGACAGTTACATTTTTCGTGGGCGCCGGTACCTGTGGTTCTCTGACGAGGATCTTGCTCAATAATGGCTCGCCGCAGCTCATGTTGTCTCTCCCGTTCACATAAAGCCCGGGATCAGGTAAAGTTATCTGTCCTGTTTCATTTATCGCAATGCTGTACGAAAAAATTGCTGAATCCTGCGGCAGAATAGACCCTTCGTAATCCGTGCTTCCATTGATCAAAGTAGTATTTTGCGGAAGTTTGTCTATTACTTTGACCCTTGAGGGCATATCTCCGCTGTTGCTTATTGTAAGGGTGACAGTGGTGTTCTCTCCTTTTGTTACCACGGGTTTATCAGGTCTTTTAAAAATCTGCATGCACGGCCCGTGTATTTCAGTAGACGGCGTGTTGGAGAGCAGACTCCACGGCATATTGAATTCAGAATAACTCAACAGAGCAGGAGGAAGGCCATATCTTCCAGGACGGACGGTCGTGATCTTATATTTGAATTCTTTTGTTTCCAGAGGTTTAAGATCGAATGTCCAGTTTAATGATGCGTTTTGAGTTGTGAATTGTCTGCTGATCACATCGCTGAGTTTCATTCCTTTTATTTCGTAGTTCTGGTAGTTTGTCACCCCAACCGTTACAAAGATCTCCCCTCCCAGAAGCCATCGCGATATCTCATCCGGATCTATTGAAGGATACACCTTCTCAATTTCCTTCCTGCTCAACAACATGCTTTCTTTTGTGACGGATTTCTGGACCGATGCAGATGGCAGAAGATTGATCGTTTTGGATTCAACATTGTAATATGTGGTACCGCTTCTTGTTCCTTTCACATATACCTTCATTTCGTATTTCAGTTTGCTGGGAGGGGACGGGAATCTGAATTTCAGCTTTATGAACTGAGTCTTTATTCCGGCAATGTTTTTCTGATCCTCCCCTATAAGTGTCGGGAGCTGATAGTAAGGTTGCCCGTATTCAAGTAGCAACCCATCAGAGTCTATAAAAACCTGCGAACCTGAAATCTCAGCATCGCCGTTATTTGTGACATTGATCTCCAAAGGTATTTGCTCGTACATGCGGTAAGAATTCTCTGGTCTCAGGTCAATGGTAGCATTCACTATGTCTGCAAAGGAATCATCATAGGGATCTACATACTGATAACCAGACCAGTTTGAGAGGCTGGCAAATGGGTTCACCAGCCTGTATTCCGAAGTAGAGGATCTTTTATCTTCATTTAAATCAATCTTTATTTCAGGCTTTAATATATTTATGTTTATTTTCGCTTCAGGGCAGCATGTAAAAATTCCAGCCGGAGGTACTATCTTTATCGGGGTTATTACCATGGTTTTGTTAAATAACTCCAGTGGTTCGGTTAGAATAATCTTTGTTCTTGTTTCATCCCATTCTCCTTTAAGCATCACCCTCTCGTACCGCCCCATGTAGTTGACATCCAGCACCACGATGCCAGACGAATCAAAATCTTTGATGGTAACCGTATATTTTTCATCTGCGTTTGTATAGCTTTTTCTTAGAAAGTTCAGGGTAATATTATTGCCTGAGTTATCAGTTTTATCCGCTTTTGTATAATTCCCCCAGTCCTCTTCAATGATCGCACCTGCTGCTGTTGAGATCAGAAGCAACATGATTATGGCAGGTAATAGTATCCTTTTCATCTGTATTTCCTGAACTTGATCACGAAGATGGAACCAATCACAAGCAGTAGCACTCCCAGCACCACAAGCCCATAGAAGTAGATCGGCTGCAGGCTGATATCCAGACCCAGCATCCGCCATGACATGTTTAATAATCCATTCTCTATCAGATAACCCATCATTGTAAGAGCGAATACGAGTATTGAAAGCATTATAAAAATAGTCCCTATATGTGCCGGCGTTATTACCGATCTCCTCTCCTCAACCTTAACCACGGGTGCCTGGGGTCTTTCAAGCATCGTCCTTATATTGCGCATCCTTTCTCCGAGCCCGAAGGGTAAGATCCCTCTGGCAGTGTATTCGCACCAGAAATAATATAGAAATGCATACGCACCGAGGCCTAAGTAAATTAAGATCAGCATGATCTGTGGAGCCGTCAGGGCTGCGACCACAATCGTGGATATAGGAATGAACAATATGGGCACCGCGACCCAGTACCATACTCTGGGCAACTCCCAGAGATCATGCTGCGATGTGATGAGTGCCCACCATAGAACAAAGACGATGGGACTCAAATACGGCACTAGAGTGCCTGGATTGGAGAACATGAACATGTAAGAAGCAAGGGTGACTATCATGAGCAGCGTATACTGGAACAGGTAGGTGACATTTTTCATAGCATACTGAACTGGAGCGAGGTCTGGGGTGCTTTTTCCCAGCTCTATGCTCTTTCTTATATCGTTCATATTGTAATTCAGGTTATCAAGTCTATCGCTTAATATATCATAGCTGGCTTTCGTTTCTGCGATCTCAGCAAGTAAAGGTTCAAGCCTGTCATAGAGAGCTTCCACAAACAGATTGTCAGCAATTGACTTAAGCGAGGCGGATCTCTTTACGAACCGATAAGCTCCGAACACAAGTCCATAGCCTACAATCGCGCCAATGATGCTGATCAGCAATTCAACCATGTCCGGGTTTCCGGAAACCATTATCGCGATATTCAGAGCTGATGTGATGATGAAGTAGAGTCCAGTAGCCAGCATCAATCCCAGTGCCAGTATGTCGCCGAACGAAAAATATGCGGTTCTTAGTTCTGAAAAATTATTGCGGGGTTTGTCCATTTATATCTATTCTTCCAATCCCGTATAAAAAAACTTTGATATCGATTTATTGCAGGACATTAAATTTATCATTTTATTAAACATAAATTATACATACAGAATATATGATTAAAAGAAAAGATATTTTAAGCCTGAAGGAATGCTCTGTATGATGAACCAACCTCAGGTTTCCATAATAATTCCCTGCCTGAACGAGGAGGGAACGATCGGAACATGCATCCAGAAAGCGCTATCTACCCTCAAGCAGGAAGGGATAGAAGGGGAGATAATAGTAGCGGATAACTCAACTGATAACTCAAGGGACATTGCCATAAGTCTTGGTGCAAAGGTGGTTATCCCCACAAACAGGGGATATGGCAATGCATTTTATAAGGGGATAAGTTATGCCAGAGGTAGATATTTTCTGTTCGCAGATGCTGATGATACCTATGATCTGAGGGAGATACCGATGTTCTTAAGGCCTTTGATCGCAGATGAGGCAGATTTTGTCGTAGGCAGCAGATTGAAGGGGAACATTAAAAATAACGCAATGCCCTGGCTGCATAGATATATAGGAAACCCTGTATTGACAGGAACATTGAACGGGCTATTTAAAACACATTTGAGCGATGTTCACTGCGGAATGAGAGCCATCACAAAGGAGGCATATGCGAAACTTGATGTGAAGAGCGAGGGGATGGAATTTGCAAGCGAAATGATAATCGAAGCAGCAAGGAAAAAGCTTCGAATAATCGAGGTGCCGATTTCATATTATCCAAGAAGGACTCCTTCTAAACTGCATTCCTGGGGAGATGGATGGCGCCACATGAGATTCATGATGCTCTATAATCCAACACCCTTTCTCTTCATCCCTGGTTTTCTGGTGCTATTGCTGGGTGTATTCATGACAGCCGCACTTGCGATCCGGGGCAATGTGGAGACCACAAGCCTGCATTCTTTCATCCTGGGCAGCATGCTTGCCATAATCGGAACGCAGATGATTGCCACAGGGAGTTATATGAAAGTATACGGGATAATTCACAATAAGATAGATAAAACAGGGTTCACCTCAGTGCTCCTTGACTACCATTCCCTTGAACTGGGGCTGATCATTGGATTCATGATATTCTTTGCTGGAATGGTTTCTGGATCAGGCGTTGTCATCAAATGGATTTCCTCAGGATACGGCTCTCTTTCTGAAGTCGGGAATGCAGTAATCTCTATGGCGCTTGCAGCAATAGGCATGCAGATCATATTTTCCGCACTCATAATCAGCATCTTTTTGCTTGGTAAAAAGGAAAATCAATGAAAATATCCATAATCATATTGACAAAGAACAATGGAAATACTATTGGAAAGGTCTTACGGCAGATAAGCTGCCAGCAAATTGAGGATGACTATGAGATCATCATAATCGATTCTGGCTCAAGTGATGATACGATAGATCAGATATCGCAATATGATGCGAGATTCTATGGGATTTCACCCCATGAATTCGGACACGGCAGGACCCGTAACATGGCATCTGAATATGCTGAAGGGGACTATCTGGTATACCTTTCTGCTGATGCGATCCCTGCCAGTGAATACTGGCTCAAAAACCTTGTGGCGCAGCTTGCGGACGAAGAAACAGCTGCGACCTTTGGAAGACAGATACCATATAAGGAAACGCTGCCTATGGAACGGTTCTTTATACAGAAGAATTATCCATCTTCAATGAATAAGTATTCATCCAAAGATTTCGAGCTGAATGCTTTTTTTTCAAATGTTAATTCAGCAATAAGGTACGATGTATGGAATAAGATAAGATTTGCAGAAACTCTCATAATAAGTGAAGATTACGACTGGGCTAAAAGGGCGTACGATGAGGGATACAGAATTAATTATGTGCCTGAGGCCGCGGTTTTTCATTCCCATAATTATGGTTTGAAACAGGTATTTAAAAGATATTTTGATTCAGGTGCATCGTTCTCTCAGATGGGGCAGAAGCCCCATGTGTTTCAAAAAGGGATCGGGTATTTTGTGGATGAAATGGGATATGTAATGCAGGAGAGCTTCTTCATGATCCCTTATGCTATCTGCTATGATCTGTTCAAGTTCATGGGCTTTTTTTCAGGGATGAACCAGAAACTGCTCCCTGCGTCCATAAAGGTTCATCTGAGCATGCATTCATCTTACTGGAAATAGCAATCTCATCGCTTATATCCTGGTATTATCAGAGGTTCGATTACCGATAGATCTCTACCATTTGATAGTAATTTTCTGCGCTCCGTTAATATATGAGGCAGTTTCGCATATGCAGACAACTTTGCACGCAATACAGCAGATATAACCGAATGGAAACCATAATTAAGGACTGGATCATCATTATCCTGTCTCATATCTTTTCCAATCAATTTATTCAAAAATAATAACAGGTATCTGAAGTAATGCCTGTTTGTGTGTGGAAGCTGCAAAATCAGCATTTTGACCGGAAAATATTTCCACATATTCCACAGCTTGTTCCGTTCGATGTAGAAAATCTTAAACGGGGACGAAGGTCTGGATGTTGCAGAATGCATATGGTAAACCACTGCATCAGGCACAAAGATGCATTTCCAGCCGAATAAATGCATCCTGAATGACAGGTCGACATCTTCAAAATATGCAAAATAGTCTTTATCAAAAAGACCAATCTCGTCCAGCATCTGTCTGCGATAAAGCGCAGCACCTGCACATGCTCCGAAGATCTCATCCTTTGAATCGTACTGACCGACATCTTTCTCCTGTACGCCTCTGTCATATGCATTTCCATTCTGATATACCACGATACCTGCTGAATCAATGATGTCCCGATCATAATAGCGCAGCATCTTCGATGCGCAACTGCCTGTGCATGGGTCCTGTTCCATAGTGCGAACAAGCCTGGCAATCCATTCCTTATCAGCCTCAGTATCGTTATTAATGGTGGCGATATATTCCCCCTTTGAGATCATTATACCACTGTTCACTCCCTGTGCAAAACCAAGATTCTTATTGTGTCTGATTATGGAAACATCAGGGTATCCTGCTTTTACGAACTCGGCTGATCCATCTGTTGAGCCATTATCCACAAAAATAATCTCAATGTTTGGGTACGTTTGCATCCGCAAGGAAGAGAGGCATGTCTCAAGATACTGCTTCCCGTTCCAGCTAAGGACGATTATAGAAACTTTTAGGTATGACTGCATCAATATTATAATGTAAGAAGATATAAATGATTGGTCTGAAAATGTATATATCTATCCATATGAAGTTAAATAATCTTAATATATACCAGAATGATAAACACTTTTTAAAATGAAAGGAAGAAGACATGAAGAACATTGAAGGTGTACTTATCAAAAATCTGAAGGTCATTCCGGATGAGCGGGGCTGGCTCATGGAGATTCTGCGATGCGATGACGAAATCTTCACAAAGTTCGGACAGGTTTATGTATCCACGGCATATCCCGGGGTTGTTAAGGGCTGGCACTATCACAAAGAGCAGACCGACAACTTCACATGCATACACGGAATGATGAAAGTGGTGCTGTATGATGCGAGAGAGGATTCTCCTACCTGTAAGACCATAATGGAGTTGTTTGTGGGAGAGACGAACCCGATATTGATCAGTGTTCCACCCGGTGTTTATCATGGATTCAAAGGGATAGGTACAGATACAGCGTATTTTCTGAGCATCCCAACATTACCTTATAACTATGAAGAGCCTGATGAATATCGTCTTCCTCCGGATACCAGAGAAATCCCATATGACTGGGGACTTGCGCCTGGTTTGAAACACGGCTAAAACCAGAGGTGGAAATTGAAGATCCTTATAACAGGCGGTTGTGGTTTTATCGGGAGCAACTTTATCAGGTATATCCTGAAAAAGTATCCTGATCACAGGATTATTAACCTTGACAAACTGACCTATGCAGGGAATCCGGATAATCTCAGGGCTGTTGAGAAGAACAGCAATTATTCTTTTGTTAAAGGCGATATCTGCGAACCCGCTGTTGTTGATAAGGTCATGCAAAAAGTTGATCACGTTGTTCATTTTGCTGCGGAAAGCCATGTCGATCGCTCAATTGTAGATAGCTCTGCCTTTGTCAGGACAAATGTTCTTGGGACATGCATTCTTCTTGACAGTGCTTTGAAATACAAAATCAAGAGATTCGTCCACATATCCACAGATGAAGTCTATGGCAGTATAGGCAGGGGATCGTTTACGGAAACGGATCTGCTTTCGCCATCAAGCCCATACTCTTCGAGCAAGGCAGGTTCAGACCTTCTTGCGCAATCGTATTATATTACGCATAAATTACCTGTAATCATTACGAGATGCACCAACAACTTTGGACCGTATCAGTATCCAGAGAAACTCATACCCCTGTTTATCACGAATCTTCTGGAGAACAATAAGGTCCCGCTCTATGGAACGGGAAATAATGTGCGCGACTGGATTCATGTACTGGACCACTGTAAGGCTATTGATTTTGTTCTCCACAACTGTGATATAGGGGAGATATATAACATAGGTGGAGGTGCGGAGAAGAAAAATATCGAAATAACAAGAAAAATCCTGGAGATACTTGGAAAGGATGAGGCTATGATCGAGTATGTGAACGATCGACCAGGGCATGACCTGAGATATTCTCTTGACTGTTCAAAATTAAAGGCTCTTGGATGGGGTCCTGCGTGCGGGTTTGATGAAGCTCTTGAATGCACCGTACGGTGGTATATTGAAAATCGCTGGTGGTGGGAAAAATTAAAACATTGATATTCGGAGCCGGTGGAATGCTTGGAATGGAACTGTGCAATTTATTCCCGGATGCTATTAAGCTCAAGCACAGCGATGTTGATATAAGAGAAAGAGAAAGTGTTATGGAATCTATTGAGATCAACAGACCTGAAATCGTGATAAATGCTGCCGCCTATACTGCTGTTGATGATTGTGAGGACAATCAGGAAATAGCGTATGAGGTTAATGGGATATCACCAGGATATATAGCAGAGGGCTGCTCCTGCGTCGGGGCGAAACTTGTGCATTACAGTTCTGATTATGTATTCGACGGCTCGAAAAAGGAATACATCGAATCTGATATACCCGGTCCGATCAATGTCTATGGTAAATCCAAGTTAATGGGCGAAAGGAACATCATTGACAGAATGGATGATTACAGGATCATCAGAACCTCATGGCTCTTTGGATTGCATGGGAAGAATTTTGTTGATACCATGCTCAGGTTATCTGTTCAGATGGACACCGTAAGAGTGGTCAACGACCAGTTCGGCAAACCAACATACACTTCTGACCTTGCCCGCAAGACAGAAGAGATCATTGACCTTGCACCTGGAATATTTCATATTACAAATGATGGGGTTTGCTCATGGTACGAATTTGCATCTGCCATAATTGACAATGCATCGCCGTGCTCAAGTGAGGAGTTTATCAGGAAAGCAAAGCGCCCTAAATATTCTGTCCTTGTGAATACCAGGACAGGCCAGATGAGGCACTGGAGAGATGCGCTGGCTGAATACTTAAATAATCGCAAAAAGATGATGTGATATGAAAGGTGTCATACTTGCAGGCGGCACAGGTTCTCGATTATATCCTTTGACCAAGGTGACTAACAAGCACCTGCTTCCTGTCTACGATAAGCCGATGATATATTATCCGATGCAGACCCTGATCGACGCCGGTATAACCGAGATAATGATCGTCTCAGGCAGAGGCCATGCAGGGCATTTTCTTGAACTGCTTGGTTCTGGAATTGATTTTGGTGTGCACTTTACATATGAGATACAGGAGACCGCAGGGGGCATCGCGCAGGCATTAGGGCTTGCCAAGGACTTTGCGGATAGCGATCCTGTGGCAGTGATACTGGGCGATAATATCTTTCAGGACAATGTCCGAACCGCGGTCGGGTCCTTCAAATCCGGAGCCATGATATTCCTGAAAGAGGTACCAGATGCGAACAGGTTCGGGGTGGCAGAGATAAATGGGAAGAACATAATCTCGATCGAGGAGAAACCTGCTGTACCGAAGTCAAACCTGGCTGTAGCAGGGCTGTATATCTATGATTCCAGAGTGTTCAGCATTATTCGCGACCTTCGACCTTCAGGGAGAGGCGAACTTGAGATCACGGATGTGAATAATGAATATATCCGCCTTGGCGAGATGAGTTATTCTTTGCTGCAGGGAGACTGGAGCGATGCTGGTACTTTCGAATCTCTTTTCAGGGCGAGCGAATTGATTAGGAATGTAAGATTAGTGAATTATTAATATGTATTTGTTTGAATATAAAGAATTGATAAAAAGCCTTGTGGTAAGCGACCTCAAAACCAAATACTCAAGCTCAGCGCTGGGTTTCGCATGGTCAATGCTGAATCCTCTGCTAATGATGCTTGTGCTGTATTTTGTGTTCAACAATATCTTCAAATTAACCCAGGAGAATCTTGCGATGTATCTGCTAATAGGCTTAACTGGTTGGCGTTTTTTTGCTCTGGGCACCTCAATGGCTATGATGTCCATCGTTGGAAGACCAAGCCTCGTAACAAAAATCTACATTCCTCGCGAAATACTCACATTTAGCACAGTAATATCTGCATTAATCAGCTCCTTGCTCGAATTTCTGGTGTTGATACCTCTCTTAATAATCTTTGGTGTCAATTTAAAAATCACCATTCTGATATTTCCTTTATTGCATATCTTATATTTTCTTATAGTTTATGGCATCGGACTTGCACTGGCTTCACTTTACGTGTATTACAGAGATCTTAACCAAATATGGGAGGTTCTTTTACAGATGGGGTTTTTCCTATCTCCAATCGTTTATCCACTTTCGCAGATACCTGATAAATATATCTTTTATTATATGCTGAACCCTATTACCAGAATAATTGAAATGTATAGAAACGTTCTTCTAAGAGGCGATATTCCAGGTCTTATTGATTTTTGTGTTGTGATCCTTTCGGGAATCTTATTTTTGATTATAGGGTCATGGCTGTTCAGAAAACTTTCTCCTAGATTTGCAGAGGAGATATAATCATGTTCCTGCAACCAAAAGATAAGAAAGAAGAGCGGAATGTCATCGTTGTTGAAAATGTTTCAAAACGGTTCAAGATACCTTATAATAAAAAGCGAACAGTATTTGAAAATCTAAAAGGCGTGATCAAGGGTGAAAGATACAGCTATGATGAATTCTGTGCCCTTAAGAGCATAAGCTTTAAAGTCAAAAAGGGAGAGACCCTTGGGATAATTGGTGAAAATGGCAGCGGTAAGTCCACCCTTCTCAAGATTCTGGCTGGTGTTCTCAAACCAGACAGCGGAACTGTGAAAGTGAATGGAAAATTAGCTTCTATTCTAGAATTAGGAGTGGGGTTCCATCCGGAATTGACGGCTATAGAGAATGTTCAGCTATATGGAGCTATAATGGGAATTACTCGAAACAAGATTAAAGAAAAATCAGAGGCAATATTTGAATTTGCTGAACTTGACAGATTCAAAGATATGAAGCTTAAAAACTTTTCAAGTGGTATGTATGCGCGACTCGCGTTTGCGACTGCCATCGCAGCAGACCCGGATCTGTTTTTGATCGATGAAGTTCTTGCAGTTGGTGATGAAGCATTTCAGAGAAAATGCATCAAACAAATCGAAGACTTTAGAAAGGTAAATAAGACCATAATCTTTGTGAGCCATGATGTTGAATCTGTAAAAAAATTATGCAATAAAGTACTTTTATTGAAAAAAGGGGAAATAATTGAAAATAATAATTCAAGTCTCGTGGTCGATAAATATCATGCAATGTTATCATCCAAAGAAAGGGCTTTAAAACCAGAGAAACCACCAGCCAAAGAGAAAAAAGAAAGTGAGAACGAACAAACATGTAAGACAAGCTATAAAAGATTTGGAACAAGAAAAGCTGAGATATTTGATATTCAATTTAATTCAGATGAATATATAGCTAATAATAATGGTATGAATATTATAAAATTTGGTGCAGAAACATGCATTCAACTAAAAATTAGATTTAATGAAGAAGCAATTAATCCAATTGTAGGGTTTATTATAAGAGATATTGATGGTAAAGAAATATGCGGGACAAATACGCTTTGGAATAAAATTTCTCTTGGAAAATTTAATAAAAATGATGCTATTCAGGTCACTTTTTCACAAAGAATTAT
This sequence comes from Candidatus Methanoperedens sp., assembly GCA_027460465.1. GTDB lineage: Archaea > Halobacteriota > Methanosarcinia > Methanosarcinales > Methanoperedenaceae > Methanoperedens. The sequence continues at coordinate 21,414 of JAPZAV010000048.1, forward strand.
TCTTAATAACAATATATATTATATAACTGTGGCTCTTGCCCATCAAGATGCGATTCAATTTTATGATTGGCATGATAATGTAATACTGTTTAAAGTTGATAACAGTAAAAATTCTAGTGGAGTTGTTGATTTGCAATCAAAAATAAAAATAATTGAAATAAATAATATGAAAAATTCAGATTGGCCATAATATGAATTCTATTAAAGTGAAGTATGAAAGCTATCATAAGTTAATACTACTAAAAGGTTTATAATGCGCTCCAATGTTAGATTTTTCGTCGAATTAATTTCAAAAGATTTGGATATAATCGAGCCTGTACTTGAAATAGGATCTTTTATTGTACCTGGACAGGAAGAATTAGCAAATTTGAGATCTATTTTTCAAGGTAAACAATTTATTGGTTGTGATATGCGTAATGGAAAAGGTGTGGATCGAATTGAAAACGTCGAATGTCTATCATTAGATGATGAAAGTGTGGGTACTGTATTGATCCTCGATACACTTGAGCATGTGCAGAATTGTTTTAAGGCGCTGGATGAGATATACAGGATCTTAAAGAAGGAGGGAATGGTTATTATGAGCTCAGTTATGGATTTTCCTATCCATGACTATCCATCCGATTACTGGAGGTTCACCCCTGAAGCTTTTAAATTATTATTAAATAAATTTCCTATTAAGATATTAGGAACTCAGGGAAATCCAGAGCATCCACATACTGTCCTGGCGATGGGCATCAAATCAAATAATTATGAAAAATTTGAGAAAATCTTCAATAATTTGAAAAATAATAATCTAATAAACCCTCAAGTAACTATAATAGATAGAATTAAATATAAATATTTAGCTGCACAGATTATTCTCAGATGCCTGTTCGAAAAACAACAACCAGAATTTACAATTCATTGCAAAAAAGATGGGGTCAAATGAAAGACGCTAATATATACGATGCTGAGATAGATTACTGCAATAAAAATACGGCATACAGTAAAGAAATAGATCTAATAGGTCATAATAAAAGAGTATTAGAATTCGGTTGTGCAACTGGTTATGTGTCCAAAATCCTGGAACAGCGAGGTTGCAGGGTCACCGGCATTGAGATGGATGAAAATGCAGCAAAAAAAGCAAGTATCTATTGTGAAAAGATTATAATCGCTGATATCGATATTATCGAATTAAAAGAAGAATTAAAAGATAACAAATTTGAAGTTATATTATTCGGTGATATTTTAGAGCATTTAAAGAATCCAAAAAGAATTCTTTTGCAAGCCAAGGATTTCTTATCAAAAGATGGCTATATAGTAATATCTATTCCCAATGTCGCTCACTGGAGCATACGTATGGATTTACTATTTGGAAATTTTGATTATCAGAATCTAGGCCTGCTTGACGATTCTCATCTGAGGTTCTTCACAAAAAAAAGTATAGTAAGCTTACTTGAGTCCTGCGGTTATTTCATAGATTCAATAGATTATTCAAAACAAGAAGTTGATTGGGTTAAAGTTGATACTGTTTTAAAAATGAAAGGATTTAATGAAATTGATGCTAAGAAGATTCTTACTATGTTCAATGATATGGATGCTGAAGCATATCAGTATGTAATAAAAGCCGTGGTATGTTCTGAAGACAAGTACCTTGAAAAGATCTCATCCGAGAAAGTATTACTTGAGGAAAAGCTAAAAGAAAAGAACATCTCTATAGCTGAGAAAGATAAACAAATAGAGGAACTTCACGAAATAATTCAAACCAAGGAAAAAAATACACATGATCTTGAAATAACAATCGCTGAGAAAGATAAACAAATAGCAGAGTTTCACGAAATAATTCAAACCAAAGAAAAAAATACACAGGACCTTGAAATAACAATCGCTGAGAAAGATAAACAAATAGTAGAGCTTCACGAAATAATTCAAACCAAAGAAAAAAATACACAGGACCTTGAAATAACAATCGCTGAGAGGGAGAATAAATTAGACGATATTTATAGCAGCACGACATGGAAAGTATTAACAAAATACCAGAGATTGGTAGATATCATATTGCCCCCCAGAACAAAAAGGAGACATGGATATGATCTAGGTATAATCTGTATCAGAATACTAATAAACGATGGCTTTGGAACACTTCTATCAAGATTTAAGCAGAGAACATCTAGAAGTAACAAGAGTCACTCGAAAATCCCGATATTGGAAACAAAAATAGCTTCTTCTTATGTCCCGCTATCTCTTGACAAAATTCTATGCGGTAAATTCACATTTCCACTGAGTAACTTAAATGAGGTCAGAATATTCACAGCTACGTATTTACAACGTAACTCAAATTTAATGCTTGAAATAACAAATAGTGAAGGAAAGATACTAAGAACTGGATCAGCAAAAGGCGATAAGATCAAAAACAATGATTATACATCCTTCAGATTTGAACCAATCAAAAATAGCAAAGGACAGTCCTTTTTCTTCAAATTAAGATCTAAAAAGAAACCCAGCGCTGCGGTCTGGTATGATAGATCAACCAACTCTTCCGAATTAACCTTGTTCCACGATGATGAGCAAATAAACGGAAGTATCAATTTTCAGGCATTCAGTGATCAAGTACTAACGCCCTATGAGTTGTGGATTTTGAAAAATGAGCCTGCTCAGGGCGAGTTAATAAAGCAAAAAGAAGCTTCACGGGAATTTAACTACAGGCCCGTGATCAGCATAATAACTCCGGTATACGACCCTCCTCCTGCAATTCTTGAGGCAACCATCGAATCTGTTCTCAACCAAACTTATGACAATTGGGAGATATGCCTGGTTGATGGTGGTTCGAAGAACAAAGAAATTCAAACAATTATGGAAAATTATGCTCAGAAAGAATCTCGTGTAAAGATAAGATTTTTAGAGAGAAACCTTGGCATATCCGGCAATTCCAATATAGCACTAAATCTTGCCAAAGGCGAATTTATCGCATTACTGGATCATGATGATCTGTTAGCACCATTTGCCCTTTTCGAGGTAGTAAAATCTCTCAATGAAAATCCTGATTTAGATTTTATATATTCTGATAAAGATCTTGTTTCAGAGAATGGAAAGCAAAGATTTGAACCCCTATTTAAGCCCGACTGGTCACCTGAAATAATGCTTTCTGCAAACTACCTGACGCACCTTTGTATTCTTCGTAGGACCATATTAGATGCCGTTGGGAATTTTCTAACAGAAACCGATGGGGCCCAAGATTGGGATTTATTTTTGAGAGTCACTGAAAAGACAAAGAAAATCTACCATATCCCTAAGGTTTTGTATCACTGGAGGGAATCAAACACCTCCTGTGCACAGAGGGGAGCAGAGGCAAAGCCGTATATCTACGATGCGCAGCGCATTGTAATACAGAATCATTTGAGGCGCCGTGGTCTATTGGCAAAGGCAACCTTAATTCCACCAGCGATTTGGAGAATAAAGTGGTTGGTTACCAGGAAAAACAAAATTTCGATTATTATCCCGACTAGAGATAATCTAAATATGCTAAAATCGTGTGTGGAATCAATTTTAGACAAATCATTATATAAGGATTTTGAAATTATCATCATCGATACTGGAACAAAAGAACCAAAATGTCTTAGGTACTACAATGAACTTTCTGGAAATCCAAAAATCAAAATCATATTTTACAGTAAATCTTTTAATTATTCTATCGTTAACAATCTGGGTGTCCAGCATTCCACTGGCGAAGTGTTGCTCTTTTTAAATGATGATACAGAAATTATAACATCAGATTGGCTTGAGGAAATGAAGGGTTTTATTGAGCAAAAAGAAATTGGTGTTGTAGGCGCTAAACTTATAAAGCCTGATAATACCATACAACATGCAGGAATAGTAATTGGTATGAATGGATTTGCAGGCCACATATTCGCAGGGATTTATGAAAATTATGGCTACACTCAATGGTATCGTAATTACCTTGCGGTGACAGGAGCATGCATGATGATACGAAGACAAGTTTTTGAAGAAGTAGGAGGATTTGATGAATCGTTTATACTGATGGGAAGTGACGTAGATTTATGCCTCCGTATAGTGAAAAATGGATACAGGATTGTTTACACTCCATTTGCCAAATTGATACACCATGAGGCAGCTACCAGAAGCAATTATATCCCGCCACAAGACTTTCGAATGTCATTTGGATGCTATAAGAGTTTTCTCGAAAAAGGAGATCCATACTACAATATAAACCTTTCACCATGGAGTTCAATTCCTACTATTAAATTACCAGGGGAAAGGAAGCCAATTGAAGTTGCACAGGAAGTTCTCAAAAATGCATTTAAGGAATAGGTTTAAAGACACTATAAATAGAGTTTTGAAACAACCAAAATTAACAACTGGTTCAACTTTTTATGAAGCTTACAGCTCTGAAGCTGCTAATATTGCAGGGTGGTTTGACTTCACAAAGGAAGAACTTGACATCAGCAAAAAATTAATAGAACAAAACAGAGGATATCTGAACATAAAAAAAGTGGCATGGTTTATTCCAGATTTTAATAATGTCTTCTGGGGAGGGATTTATACTATCTTCAGGTTTGCAGCACATTTGAAAGAGAAAAATAGTGTCCAGAATTGCTTCGTTATCATTGGTAATGTACAAAAAGAGAAAATAGTAAAATCAATGGGGAATGCTTTCCCGGTGTTAAAGGACGAGAAAATTTGCATTCTTGGCTCTGAATCTGAAATTCACAGGATGGGAGAATTTGATGCTACTATTTGCACCCTCTGGACAACAGCTTACCATTCGCTGAAGTTTAATAAAACCAAAAGAAAATTTTATTTTATTCAGGATTTTGAACCCTTATTTTATCCTGCAGGTTCGATATATGGTCAGACTGATGCGACATACAAGTTCGGATTTTATGGTATCGCCAATACAATGACTTTGAAAGATATCTATGAGAAACAATATAATGGTAAAGCGGAATATTTTACTCCTTGCGTTAATACATATATCTTTCATCCGGAACCTACAACCAACTTAGATAGGCCTTTCACTGTATTTTTTTATGCGCGTCCAGGACATCCAAGGAATGGCTTTGAACTGGGCATAGCTGCACTCAAGAAGTTGAAGAATAGGATGAGAAACAAAGTCAAGATTATAACTGCGGGAGCAAACTGGAGTCCACATGAATTAGGGCTTGAAGGAGTAGTGGAGAACCTTGGTCTATTAAGCTATGAAGAAACAGCAGAACTATATCGAACTTGCGATGTCGGACTGGTTATGATGTTCACACGCCATCCATCATATATACCGCTGGAATTGATGGCAAGTGGATGTCTTGTTGTGACCAATCTTAATCCAGCAAATACATGGTTACTTCATGACAGAACAAATTGCCTGCTTTCTCATGCCAGTGCTAGTTCTCTATGCGATACTATTGAAGAAGGGCTTACCGATGCAGAGCAACGCAAAAAATTGACGGCCAACGCCTTAATTACAGTAAGAAAATACACAGATTGGGATGTGGAATTCGGACCGATATACTCATTTATGTGCGATCCGGATAGCATGCCCAAGAAGATAAAAATAGAATCTTAGCAAAGATTTTATTTCTTCTGCCTTATCTTATGCTGGCAAATCCCCTTCTTGCATTTGACCAAGCCCGATTAGAGCATCTATAATATTTACAAATCCTGCTTAATTTTTAAGTCTGGATGAAAATATTCCCTTCCGTCGGTCTTCCACCTGTCCCGTCTGAAACTATATATCCAATGAGACCATCCGCAGATATTGACCGTGGCTCTGTCTTTGCAAGTGTGCCATTGAGATAGCGATAGTCAACACGCACTGTTGTA
>JAPZAV010000049.1 GCA_027460465.1 Candidatus Methanoperedens sp.
GGCGCAGCCCTGTCAAGAACGAATTTCCTGAGCTCTTCTTTAAGTCCTGAAGAGGGCTCATGATCCTCCTTTAGTACCACATAGGCTCTGGGCTTCACAAGCTTATCTTCATCAGGGCTGCCCACCACTGCGCATTCCAGGACAGCTTCATGCGACATCAGGATATTTTCTATTTCCACCGGCGACACCCACATCCCGCTCACTTTCATCATATCATCGGACCTGCCGCTGTGCCAGAAATACCCCTCATCGTCTTTATAGTACTTATCACCTGTATGCAGCCACTCTCCGATCATTGTTTTCTTTGTTTTTTCATGTTTTTTCCAGTAATAGGGCGCAGTGCTGTCCCCTTTTATCATCAGATTGCCGATCTCGCCTGTCTGGACTTCAGTCCCGTTTTCATCCACTATCCGCGCTTCATAACCCTGGACTATTTCTCCGCTGCTCCCAGGCTTAACTTTTCCCTGATTGTTGGAAATAAATATATGCAGAGCCTCTGTGGAGCCGATCCCATCCAGTATCTCCAGTCCGGTGATCTTCTTCCATCTATGATATATCTCTGCAGGCAGCTGCTCTCCTGCAGAAACGCACAGGCGAAGGGAAGACATGTCCGGTCCTGGATCCATTTTTTCCATGCTCTGGAGCAGCTTTGCATATAATGTGGGAACTCCATAAAAAAGAGTTGGCCTGTATCTCTCGATTATCTGAAAGACCTTCTCTGGATCCGGCTTTTCAGGATAGAGCACTGATGAGGCTCCAACCCTGAATGGAAAGTAAAGGCTGTTCCCCAGCCCGTAGGCAAAGAAGAGTTTTGCTGCTGAGAATGTGATATCTTTTTCAGCTATACCGAGCACATTCTTTGCATAAAGATCGCTGCTGTAGATCAGATCATGGTGCAGGTGCACAACTCCCTTTGGAGAACCTGTGCTTCCTGAGCTATACAGCCAGAACGCAGCGTCATCTTTGCCTGTTTCAGCAGGTTCCAGATGAGAGGATTCGTTTTCAGTGATCTCTTTGAAAGAGATATATCTGGCTTCCTCATTCCCAGCGACAATAATATTCTTTAAATATTTTAAATTACCCTTTATTTTTTCTATCTCTTTCAGCATCAAGTCATGCACCACCAGGGTCTTTGCCCCGCTGTCATTCAGGAAATATTGAAAATCATCTGCCTTCAGCATGGTATTGATCGGAATCGGGACTGCACCGATCTTTATCGCTCCAAAAAAACTTGCAATGAATTCGGGAGAATCAAGCAAGATCAGCATTACTCTTTCTTCCAGGTCAACTCCCAGATTCTTCAAAGCATTACCTGTCCTGTTGACCATTTGAGAGATATCCCTGTAAGTCATTGTCTCATTGCCAGAATATAATGCAATATTGTTCCCACTTCCATTCTCGACATTTTCATCAACAAACACGCTTGCAGCGTTCAATTGCTCGGGTAGATTCTCAAGTTCAATGACCATATTCCCATCTCTAAACTCACATATTCGATTCTGCTTCTATTTTATATAATTAACCCTCGCACACTCTGTCTGGAGTCCGGAAACGTTTAAATACTTTCAATTATATTTTTCTTCTGAGGGATACTATCGAGCTTAAATCCAACGATCTTGTAAAGGTACTCGCAATAGTAGGGTTCATGGCTTTTATCATGGTTTCAGTAGCCTATGGGATCGCCTATATTTTTGGAGAAGGTTCGATCAGATTTCCAATAGGAGCGCACTACATTATTTTCATATTCGCAATCGGATTCGTTATATTCTCGGTTTTTTTTGAGAAAGAAAGGGGGGCGATCTATCCCTGGTCGCTCCTTGGTGGCACAATAGTTTCAGCGATCTTCTCGTTCATCGTTGCTGCTTCTATTGCCGGAATACGGTACATCTGGGAGAAAGGTTTCACAGTTCTGGGCACAGACACCTGGTTTTATGCGCTTTCGGTCAGCATAATTCTGAGCATGATTTTATTCAATCTTGCGAAAAACAGGCTCTAGACAAGCACGTCCTCAAGACCAGACTCCTTAACGATCTGGAGCGCTTTTTGAATTTCCTGAGGAGTAAGCGTGCGGCTGATCTCAGGATACTCATAAGCCCTGTAAACAGGGTGGTACTGGAACATCAGGTTGAACCTGACTTTCGGGATATGCTCTCCTGTCCACTCTACGATCGGGCGCGTGCAGCATTCAAGATGCCCTGGAAGAACAAGGTGCCTCAGCAGGATCTCCCCGCTAACGTAGGCAGTGCTGAAATTCCCTGTCACTACATTCCAGTAGTCCGACGCCTTTGAGTATTTATTCGCGCAATCATCATTCCCGTACCTCAGATCTCCGAGATACACGTCCACCACCCCTTCTAGCAGCCGCGCGATCTCATCTGAATAATACATATTGGAGTTCCACACAACCGGAATATTCACCTTAAGAGCATTCAGGATCTTCAGGATGATGTGAGTGTGAGGCGTGGGGGTCACAAAGTTCACGTTCCTGGATCCGTACACCCTTCGTGAGGAGATGATCCCAGCAAGCTCCTGAGGCAGAATGGAGATCCCGCTCTGGGGGGCTGTGGAGATCTCCCAGTTCTGGCAGTAGACGCAGGAAAAATTGCAGCCAGTAAAGAATATTGTATGCGAGGGCACGAGTTCAGGCTCCTCCCCATAATGGAGGAACTCGGCAGAATAATGCGACACTGCTTCGCACCTGCAAAAACCCACCTCTTTCTTTTTCCGGTTCGCTCTGCATCGCCTCTCACAAAAAATGCAGCTGACGAGAATTCTATCCGCGATCGCTGATTTAAGGTCAAGAAGAGAGGAAGCTGCACGTCTGGGGAGTTCTTTTAAAGAACTCAGAGTGTCCCGCGTTTCACGGAATACGTTCATTGTTTCATCATGCAATTCAATGAGTTCATCCAGTGGTGATTCTTTACTAAAATCCACATCTACCGATTGTGAGATCAGGAACTGCGAAGGGAGCCTGTCTCTCATAACTTCAAAGTATCTCGATAGATATAGGGGCTCTCTGTAATTCACTTTCATCAGCTGGCGAGCATCAGATCTTTTTTGTTTTTGCCCTCAGGAGCGGCATTGAAAACATCCTTTCCACTTTCTCTCTGTGCAGCGTATTATACGTGCAGAACGGGATGACCCTTCCATCGGGTGTAGCATAATGTACACCGCATCTCTGTATCCTCTCAAGGTCCATATTATACAGGTCCATGAAATGCATGGCGCCAACGAAAAGCGTATAACGGTGGAATTCTTTCACAGCATCTCCGGTACCGTCCTTGAGAACGTCAATGAAAAGTTTCTTCACGTCCACTGATTTTGGTGCTTTTGAAAGGTCTACGAACTTCGGCAGTGCAGAAATAAGGCTGCCTAACCTTTTTATCTTACCGAGCGATTTGCCCATCCATCTGGAATTGCTCGAAGTAAGTTCTTCCACATGTTCAAGCAGCCCTTCCACATCAATGAAACGGGTTATGGGTATCATCTTCCCGTTCTCAATATAGACATATGTCCCTGTTCCGCAGTGCGGATGAACCGTGAACTCTACATTTGGAATCTCCTTGTTTGCAGTGACAAAATGGGAGATGGGAACGATGGAAGGCACAGGATAGAAATCCTCTGCAGTAATGGCACCATCGGTCTGCTGTTCTATCAATTCTACAAGATCAGGAATGGTTATTCTCTTGTCCATCCTCTCTTTCTTATTGATCCTTCCAGCAAAAGAGATAGGCTGGAAGTTGATGCCTTTAACGGTGTCTATATTATTGACCGCAAACCTGATGATATCCCCTACCTGGTGATCGTTTATGCCCTTGGCAAGCGTGGGCACAAGACAGATGCTTGTCAATCCTCCAGCCCTGCAGTTTTCTATTGCTTTGAGTTTCAGGGGCAGGGCGTTATATCCTCTGTTCTTAATATAAGGCTCAGGTGTTACGCCATCAAACTGCAGATAAACAGTATGAAGACCTGCTGCTGCCAGATCACTGCACAGCTTCGGGTTCCTTGCAAGCTTTATTCCATTGGTGGCTATCTGGATCTGGGTGAACTTCAAATCGCTTGCCATTTTTACAAGCTCCACAATATCCTCACGCATCGTTGGCTCGCCGCCTGCGAACTGGATTGAAGGACACGGCACGGGCTTTTCGTTCAGAAGCGTTTGCATCATCATCCTGATCTGTTCTTTTGACGGTTCATAGAGATAACCAGAGGACGCTGCATTGGCAAAACACACCGGACATGCCTGGTTGCACCTGTTTGTCACATCTATATTTGCAAGAATGGTAGTTGTTTTATGGGATGAACACAGCCCGCATGAGTTAGGGCAGTTGCCATCGGTCTTTACATTGGGGTTTTGTACCCCCTCTCCATCATGCCAGTAATGCTCATACCGCTTAAAATGATCTGCATTAGACCAGTAAATATCCTTAAAAGCCCCATGCTTTGGACATGTTTTTTCGAGCATCATCTTCCCGTCCTCTTCGATTATTGATGCGTCGATCACAGCAAGGCATTCGGGGCACAACGATTTCGTTGATCTCATACCACACTATCCTCGATTGTTTTTTTTTAAACATTGTATTCATTATATAAGTGTTTTTCCTCCACCCGGTGTTTTACCATTCTTTCTCTGGAGCTTTCGCACCCCAGTGTATTACAAAGCTTTTTTAGTATTAAAGATTATCTTTACCTTAAATATAATAAAGATATATAAGATTGACTAAAAGGCAGGTGATTTGACTTTGGTAATAGGAGTTACACTCGTAAATGTAGTGCCGGGACAGGAAAAAGCAGCATATAATGAGCTTATTAAAATAAAAGGGATCAAAGATGTATATCATGTATTCGGAGAGTTTGACTTCGTTGTGATAAGCAACGTAGATGGCCTGAGCGCATTGAACAAGCTCGTGGATACCATAAGGGAGAGTGAGAACGTAACTGCTACACAGACAATAGTGGGAGCGGAGCTTTAACTGAATGGTCATTGCCGAAGAGCTTGCTAAAAAGCAAAAAGCAATTAGCATCGCTGAATTCTTTGAAAAGAACAGGCAGATACTTGGCTTTGATTCAAGTCCGCGCTGTCTTCTGACATCTGTAAAAGAGGCGGTGGATAATTCCCTTGATGCGTGCGAAGAATCAGATATCCTGCCCGATATTTTTATTAAAATTGAAAATAAAACAAAAAATAGCGTGACCCTCATCGTTGAAGATAATGGTCCAGGCATTGTAAAGGATCAGATCCCAAAGGTCTTCGCAAAATTGCTCTATGGGTCGCGCTTCCATTCCATGAAGCAGAGCCGGGGTCAGCAGGGTATCGGGATCTCAGCAGCCGTTCTATATTCACAGCTGACATCTGGGAGACCCGCGAAGATAGTATCAAAAATAGACAGGGACGCTCCAGCCCATTATTTTGAATTGCTCATAAACACCCAGACCAATGAACCCGAGATACTCACCGACAGGGTGATCGAGTGGGACAGGGTGCGCGGCACACGAATCGAACTCGAAATGGAAGCTGCCTATATAAGGGGCAAGAAATCAGTGCACGAATACCTGAAGGATACTGCAATCGTGAACCCGCATGCGCGTATCACACTCATTGAACCTGACAATAACAGGGTCGTATTCGAAAGGGCAACTGATAAAATGCCTGTGCAGCCAGAAGAAATACTTCCTCATCCTGCCGGCATTGAACTTGGAACTCTGATGAAAATGCTGAGGTATTCAGAACGGGAAAAGCTCGCCCCTTTCCTTCGTTATTCCTTTTCCCGCATAGGTCTTCATACTGCTGAAGAGATATCTAAAAAGGCAGGTATCGATCCAGAAAAAAGCCCGCAGGAAGTGACACTGGATGAAGCAAAGCGGCTGCATGAGGCTTTCACGAAGGTAAAGATATCGGCTCCTCCCACGGATTGTCTTTCCCCGATCACGGATGAACTGATCAGAAAAGGGCTTGAGAAAGAACATACCATAGATTTTATCGAGACCATAACGCGCCCGCCTTCGGTGCACAGCGGACACCCTTTCCAGATAGAAGCAGGTATAGCCTATGGAGGAAATCTCCCGAAGGAGGAGAAAGTGGAGATCCTGAGGTTTGCAAACCGCGTGCCTCTTCTCTACCAGCAGGGGGCCTGCGCAATAACGCATGCTGTGGAGAACATAAAATGGAAAAATTATTCACTTAACCAGCCCGGTGAAACCCTGCCAACAGGGCCTGCCATTGTTCTTGTGCATGTAGCCTCAACCCACATCCCTTTTACTTCCGAGTCAAAAGAAGCTATTGCTGATATCCCCGAAATGGTGGAAGAGATCGAGCTTGCGCTCAAGGATCTGGGACGGAGGCTCAAGCTTTACTTATCAAGGCAGGACTCCCTGGCGCGAAGGAGGGAGAAGGAAGAGATCATCCAGAAGATCCTCCCGCGAATAGCGAAGAAGGTGGGAGAGATACTGGATAGACCAGCGCCAGATATAGCCCCTGTGGTTGCCAAGATCATGGGGAATGTACTTATTTCAAGATCGGTGCAGCCTGATGGCAGAGGATGCGATGTGGAGATAAAGCTCAGGAACCATGGCGACTCGGTGCACCATTTCTCACTTCATGAGACCTTGCTGCATGAGATCATATCCCCCAGCCCGGAGCCAAAAAAGATCCAGCTGGGGAAGCAGAACGATTATGTGTGGAAGATCTCCCTCAAGCCAGGGGAACAGAAGGCTGTGGTTTATAAACTGGATATAAAATCTGACGAAGCTTCAAAACTTCCCCAGCCCATTGTCGAAGGGATCAAAGAAGAGCTCATCACAGGCGCAAAGGTGGTGAACGTTTGACAGATAGATCCAATAAAGAGCTCAGGGATTCATTATCAAAGACCACGCTCAAGAAGCTGATCCAGGATTTCTACGAGCAGTTCGAGAGTGAGACCATACCTCATATCGTGCTGCCTTCGCGCACCAAGAAGAACATCGAACTCAAGGAGGACAGCGATGTGTGGGTATACGGCGACAGCGAAAGCATGCGCAGCGCGAAAACCGTAAAAGGCGCGACCCAGCTTCTCAAGACCTCGTACGTTGCCGAGCTTCTGATCAAAGGGCATCTTGACCAGAACAAGAGTTCGACCCTGAGAGAGCTGTACTATATCAGCGAGAACTGGGACATAGCAAAGTTCCATGAGCAGGCAGAGAGCGACAGGCTCATTGAAGACCTTGAGATCATCACAGGACTTCAGCGTGAGGATTTCCATGTGCGCCCTGAGGAGAACGGGGCAACGCTTTACGGGCCGATAAAGATCAAGGAGATAACAAAGAGGGGCGAACGCACGATACACTGTCAGGATGACGTGGGCGAGGCAGGGTACCAGATTCCTTACAACGTGGAGACGATAAAGTTCATAGAGCACGATGCAAAGTTCATAATCGCAATCGAGACAGGTGGTATGCAGGACAGGCTGATCGAGAATGGTTTTGATGAGAAGTTCGGTTCCATCCTTGTGCACCTGAAAGGGCAGCCAGCCCGCTCCACGCGGCGGATCATCAAGCGCATGAACGAGGAACTCAAGCTTCCAGTTGTTGTGTTCACTGACGGCGACCCCTGGAGCTTCAGGATATTCGCAAGCGTGGCATACGGCGCGATCAAGAGCGCTCACCTCTCAGAGTTCATGGCCACACCTGCTTCAAAGTTCATAGGTGTGCAGTCAACCGATATCGTGGAGTACGAGCTCTCGACCGATAAATTGAACGATCAGGACATCAAAGCTCTTGAGAGCGAGCTCACAGACCCTAGGTTTAACACACCTTACTGGAAGGACCAGATCAACCTGATGCTCAAGATCGGGAAAAAGGCTGAGCAGCAGGCTTTCGCAGGTAAGGGGCTGGATTATGTGACCGATACCTATCTGCCGGAGAGGTTGACGGAGATGGGGGTGGTGTGAAAAAAGGTCATAACTTGAAGATATGAAAAATAAATACCTATAGAGCCTCTAAGAGCGTGTCTGAAAATTAGATATACTTAAATGGATAATGATCTAGATCATGGGAGAAGAGATCAAAAGGAAACCCTATCAGACAGACCTATCAGACGCTGAATGGCAAAGAATAGAGTCTTGTGTTCCGAAACCAAAAACAAAACGTGGCAGAAAGCGTGAACATCCCTACCGAGAGATCCTGAATGCCATCTTTTATCTGCTGCGTTCAGGTT
>JAPZAV010000050.1 GCA_027460465.1 Candidatus Methanoperedens sp.
TAGAACTCTTTCCCTTGATATCATGCGGGATAATCATAAGATGGAGTTAATAAGACTTTATCATTGTAATATTTTTTAACGTGTGCGATGATGAGAGTAATATAGGAACAAGTTGCATAGATATCCATAGTCAACACCCCATAACTTTCGAGAATATAACCCGAAAGCAAGTGCATGTGAAAGTGAAAATGCACTGCCTAAAAAATATTAAAGTACCTGTGGGCGTTAAACAAAAAGTTGGAAGCCCCTGGAGGGATTTGAACCCTCGACCTCGTCCTTACCAAGGACGCGCTATACCCCTAAGCCACCGAGGCGCTTTCTGCACGGGCCCGGAGGGATTCGAACCCTCGGCATCCGGGTTAGAAGCCCGGCGCTATGTCCTGGCTAACAAGATCGCCGCTGGAGAAGTGATAGAGAGGCCTTCTTCAGTTGTGAAAGAACTCATCGAGAATTCGATCGATGCAGGAGCATCGGATATAAGGATCGAGGTAGAGAAAAGCGGGAAAAAGCTGATACGCGTGACCGACAACGGGTGCGGGATGAGCAGAGAGGACGCAGCCCTCTCGTTCGTAAAGCATGCAACAAGCAAGATCAGCAGGATCGAAGATCTCGATGAAGTCGAAACCATGGGATTCAGAGGAGAAGCTCTGTCTTCTATCTCTGCAGTATCGAAGCTTGAAATAATCACGAAAACCAGGGAAGAGCTCTCAGGGACAAAAATCATCGTGCACGGCGGCAAACTGATCGGAATAAGTGAAACAGGCGCTGCAGATGGAACTTCAGTCTCTGTCCAGGACGTTTTCTACAATACCCCGGCAAGAAAAAAATACCTCAGATCAGACAGCACTGAACTTGCCCATATAATAGACGTGGTAACAAGGAACGCACTCGGGCATAATACTGTGTCCTTTACATTGCTCCATAATGGAATCGAGATACTGTGCTCTCCAGCATCAGAGCTCAGGGACACGATAATTCATATCTTTGGTCAGGAAGCCGCAAGAGCGATGCTCCCTTTAAATAACCACACAGGTTTCGCGAATGTGAATGGATTCGTATCAAAACCCTCTGTCACAAGAGGCAGTCTTAACTTCCAGTTTTTTTATATCAATGGCAGAAGCATCAGCTCAAGGGCATTCAGCCTTGCATTGAGAGATGGATACGGCACGCTTCTTCAAAAAGGACGCTTCCCGATTGCTGTATTGAAGATCGCCGTGGATACAAAAGAGGTGGATATCAATGTCCACCCAACAAAAAACCAGGTTCGATTGAGCCATGAGAGAGAGATCTCAGACACAATAATGAATGGAGTAAGAAATGCACTTGCTCAGGGAACTCTCATACCTGATGCCAGGATAGCAATTGAACAGAAGGTCCTGAATTACGAAAGCATCTCAGAAAGACCTGCTCTTATAAAAGAAACAGAGCAGGGATTCAGATTCCCGATAAAAGATACGGAGCGAAGGCTCAGGCGCACAGAACGATATGATGAAATAAAGATCAAAGAGAGCGAAACGCTCCGGGTAAAGGTGCTCGGGCAGGTGGACAGCTTATATATCATCGCCGAAACAAAAGACGGACTGATGATAATCGACCAGCATGCTGCACATGAGCGTATCTTTTTCGAGCAGGTGCGCGACTCAAAACGTACAGATTCCCAGGAGCTTATCGTCCCGGTTCATCTTGAACTTGATTTCAGAGAGCGTGCACTCATGAAAGAATGCATCCCGTATCTTGAGGAATTCGGCTTCAGGATATCAGAGTTCGGACCTGATGCGTTCGCGGTCAGTGCTGTTCCGGATGTCCTGGGAAGGCTGGAAGATCCTGCGCTTGTGCATGATGTAATAATGGACATCCTCTCAGAAGGGAAAGTAAAAGAAGACACCGGGTTATTCGAACGCATGACAAAAAGCATCTCGTGCAGAGGGGCGATCAAGGCAGGGGCGGATTGTTCTAAGGACCAGATGGAAAATCTTGTCGGGCAGCTTTTCAGGACAGAGAACCCGTATACATGTCCCCACGGCAGACCCACAATGGTCTCTTTCAACAGGCAGGAACTGGATAAACTGTTCAAGAGAACCTGAGATTGAGATGATAGATCCTGTTAACAATTTCCAGATACCGGATGAATGGATAGGACGCGCCAGGGTACAGGTTGAAAAACTTGCTGAAATGATCTCGAGCGGACGATTTGTCCTTCTTTCTGACGGCTCGCTGCTAAGGCGCGGCTACACCACAGGAACTACCGCGGCAGCGGCTGCAAAAGCAGCTGTGCTGTCACTTGAAAAGGAGATATCTGAGGTATCCGTTCCCACACCGATCGGACTTCGCGTGCTGCTGCCTGTTGAGGCAAAAAGAGGCAGGGCAAAGGCTGTAAAGGATGCAGGTGACCATGGTTCAGATGCGACCAGAGGGATGGAAATCGTCGCAGAGGCAAGAGAACATGATTCGATCGTGATAAAAGCAGGTGCAGGCATAGGTTCAAGAAAAGGCATACCAGCGATAAACCCCTCGCCAGCAAAGCAGATAGAGGATGCGATAAAAGAAGCGCTCCAGGAGACAGGGTTAAGTGGAGCATGTGTGACCTTATCAGTCCCGGGGGGCGAAGCCATTGCAAAACACACGCTCAACGAGAAAGTGGGGATTGAAGGAGGGATCTCAATACTGGGAACCACAGGTTTTGTGGAACCATGGAACGAGCATCTCGGCGAGATGAAAGAAGAACTCATCAGGCGCTCGGACAGGCTTGTGCTTACAACAGGACGCATCGGCATGCGTTTTTCCCACATGCTTTTCCCGGACTATGATATCGTGCTCATAGGAAGCGATATTTCCAGGGGACTGAGGGCAGGAAAAGGGAAAGTGGTGCTGTGCGGACTTCCAGGACTTATACTGAAATGGGCGGCTCCAGATATGCTGAAAGACACCACGGTTCAGGAATTGATAGAAGAAGATTCGCCTCTCATAGACCAGGCTTTTGAAAAAGCAGTGGAATTATCAGGAAAAAGGGTCGTACTTTTGAACAGGAACGGAACGATACTCAGGGACAGCGGTGAGAAGGAATGAAGATTGTCGGTGTCGGTGGCGGTCCTGATCTTCTGACACAGGAAGCAATATCCGCGATCCAGAATGCAAGGATAATCTTTGGATCTAAAAGAGCGATAGAACTGGCAAAGGAGCATATAAAATGCGAAGCCCATGAGATCACAGATTATTCATTGAGATCACTGCCTGACGATGCTGTCGTGCTCTCCACAGGCGATCCCATGCTCTCAGGGCTCGGGAAATTCGCAGGAAAAAAGGATGAGATCATCCCCGGCATCTCCTCGCTTCAGCTGGCATGCGCAAGGCTGCATATGGAGATTGATTCTCTGGCAGTAATAACAGCCCATTCCCGTGATCTAGCCCTGGTGAGAAAAAGAGTTCTGGTTGAGCTTGGAAACGGAAAGAAGGTTTTTCTTATCCCTGATCCAGCTTTTGGTGTAAATGAGGTCGCAGAGCTCCTGAGATCCAGTGGTCTATCCAGAAAGATTTCCATCCTTGAGCGGCTTTCCTATCCGGATGAAAGGGTATCAACAGGTACAGCAGAGCAGCCGCCATCATCTGGTTCTGAGATGTATTGTATCGTAATAAGTTAATCTATTTTTTCTTCTTTTGGGATTATTACTTTCTTTATATCATGCCATGTGAAAAATATAGGAGAAGAGCCGTCTGATGGTTCAAAAAAGACACCTATCGAGTCAGCATGTCTGAGTATGCCTGTGTACATCGTTCCTGAGCTTGACTGCACCTGTACCCTCCTGTTAACGAAAACTCCAAGATAAACTGATGTGCCTGCCTTTTTTTCTATCTGTTTTGCGGCATCTTTGTGCACCAGCGGAATATCAAGGTCAGGAAGAACCTTTATCAGCCTGACAAAACTCTCGAATAGTTCGTGCGAAGCGTCCATAAGCAGCAGATCAGAGTAAAGAGGTACGCCTTTTATTTTGCCAAGAGAAGTCTCATTATCCTGTATCACAGGAACAAGAGCACAGAACTCATATTTCCTGTCAGATATCCGTGATTCTTTCGACAGTATTTTTTCAACAGAAGCAGGGTTTATCTCTTTAGGCTGGCATTCAAATTCCAGACCTGCACGATGCATCTCTATCAGCGTGGATTTGAGTTTGAGAATATCAGTAGCTCTGACGATTGCAAGCGATTTCATTGAATATGATTGAGAACTTTATCTGACCTGTGGTTCCAGTACGATGGATTCCTTTGAAATGGAGATCAAAA
Source organism: Candidatus Methanoperedens sp. (assembly GCA_027460465.1). Lineage (GTDB taxonomy): Archaea > Halobacteriota > Methanosarcinia > Methanosarcinales > Methanoperedenaceae > Methanoperedens. The sequence goes on from JAPZAV010000050.1 coordinate 4,279, forward strand.
GGAATCTTTCTCCTCGATGCAGCAGCTTTTGCAGTTCCTTTGCCAGAATTCTGGCACCCTCTGCTGATACCGAGGCGAAGACAAGAAACGGAGGGATGAGAAGAAGCCCTAGGATCACACCGATGAACATCATATATATTGTCATTTCAGGACTTTGCCTCCCTCAAATTTTATGCTTTAAGGCTATATATACTATGTGTTTTGCATCGAATAATACATGGTCTATTATTCGATGGGAAGATCAGGATCATTGCCCCATTCTGCCCATGAGCCATTATAGACCCTTACTCTGGGATACCCAAGCATCCTGAGCGTGAAATACGTGTGGGAAGCACTTGCAGCGAGCTGACAGTACGTTATTATCTCCTTTTCTCCGGTCGCACCTTGTTTGCTGAACATATCATTCAGCTCGTGAGAAGGTCTGAATGTCTGATCATCTTGCGTGCTCTTTTTCCATTCTATATTGACTGCTCCCGGTATGTGTCCTCCTCGTTTTGCTCTTATCTTTTTGCCCGTGTATTCCTCAGGGGATCTGACATCCAGCATCACCACCCAGGGATTTGACAGATTCTTGAGCACCTGCTCAGCAGTTGCAATTCTTTCAGGATCAGGCAACGGCACGAAAGTCTTTTTCTCGATCCCCGGTACAAGAGTGGTAAGCTCTCTATTCTCTTTCACCCATTTTCGAAATCCGCCGTTCAATATACCCGCCTTTGTATGACCCAGATATTCAAGTACCCAGAAAAGGCGCGCCGCATGGTGCCCCGAGTCGTCATCATAGGCAACAACATGCATGTCCTGATCTATCCCCAGGCTCCCCAGGATGTCAGGTGTATTCACGGGAGGTAATGTCCTGCTTCCAGCCTCGTCGCCTGTTATATCTCTGAAGTTCAGATGCACTGAGTTTCTGATATGTCCTCTATCGTATTCTTCTCTGGTTCTCAGGTCCACGATCCTGAGATCTCCGTCATCCAGGTGGCGGGATAGCCAGTCGGTCTCGATGAGTAGATCCGGGCTGGAATACGTATTTTTTGCTGAAGTGCCCCGGGACATAGTAATGAGTCTTGCTTCATCGTATTAATGAATTATGGTAGTACAAGCCTGATCCCTCGAATAGAAACAATATATTTAAGTTAGGGAGAGGAAATACTATTAATAGTAGATTGCGCCGTAATCAATGATGGCATCATAACGGGAAAAACGTTTTTAAAAAGGGGTAAAACGGCGAAACGATTTCATTTCGAATTCTAAGAAGTGGAACAGAGGATAGGATATATGATTATTACAAAGCATATCTCGCTTGATAAAGACTGCGTTGATAAGATGACCCCTTATGTGGAGAGGCATCAGGGTAATTTCAGTGCAGCGATGAGAGAGATCATAGACAAGGCAGGGAAGTCGGGACTGCCGTATAATTCATCTGCCATAGACAACTCCCTGTTCAACTGGATGCTGAATGAGATATGCATCCTTATTCCTGATAATGTTTTGAATGAAGTGATCGATCCGATGATGGTCAATTCGATGAGGAAACTCGAGGATTTCCTCAATTACAGGTTCCGTGAACTTGAATGGGATATTGATCTATCATTAAAGAGCGATAATGATACGTTTCCCACTGAAGTGCTCATAGAGCTGAGGGGACAGGCTCCAAAAATAAGATTCGCCGCATGCATACTCTCCCAGTATCTGGTGAAGAACTCACTTGAGCGCGGGCCGCTGGAGATAAGGTCGGTTGTTAATTTCAATGAATGCATCAAGGTGGAATTATCAGTATCGAACAAGAAAGATGCGCAGAAAAGTCTGAATAACTTTTTCGGTGGTATGGATGACGTCATAAAGACCTTAAAAAGCCATCCAGCTTTCTGGAAGTCTCTGATCGAAAGGCATGTTCTGAGCAATTACAACATGGTCACGGTTCACAGGAACTATTTTGAGGATGTGCTCGCCAACAATATACCGCTCGGGGAAATAACGATCGAGAACCTGGCGAAAAAACCGATACATGAGATACCTCTCAGGGAGATGCTGTCTCTCATAAAAGAGGTGTATGAGACCTCAAGGGTCGTGGACAGGGTGGAAATAGACAAAGAGAATATAATATTGTTCCATAATTATAGAAATAAAGAGGCGATAGAGAAAATAAAAAAGAGCCTTATCACACTTCTGGAATGCAACGGTCATTTATACGATGCAAAATCAACAGCCAACATGATCGTGCTTGCTCATCGACCTGAGGTCGGCATGAAGATCAATGAAGTGGTGGATAATCTGAAGAACAGCAGCAGCAGCGTGGATCATGAATTGCTGATGTTCATTGCTTTTCTCAAAGGGCTAAAGGACATACCTGACATACCCCTGTCCCTTACGGCTCTTGGGAAAAGGATAGGTACGTCCCTGATGCAGGAGTATGAGAAAGAAAACAATATCAAGAGCTGGAACCTGGAAACGTTCCAGAAGGTATTCGGAATAATCAATTCCAAGCTGCATATTGAATGCGAGTGGAAGCTGGAAGGGAAAAATCTGCTATACACGGTCAGGAAATGCCATATCGCCACAGATGGTAATACCTTCAATAAATATATCTGCCATACCACAAGGGAGGCATTCAAAGGTGCACTGAGTTATGCATTCGGCAACAGGGCAGAACTGGAGGTCAAGAAATTGTTAACACACGGGGATAATTTCTGCCAGGTCGCAATAAGATTGCCCTGAAACAGTATATAAAAAGGAAAAGATCACCGTGATTTCCCAGGTCATCGATTGCAGATAATTTCCCGTTTGTGTTCGTCTTGCGTGCCCGGGAGGTCTTGCTTTTTGCATAGGGCCAGTGTCCACATACATGTTGGGGTAAATCTCACCGCAAAGCACGCAAAGTTCGCAGAGATATTGCTGCTACGCTTTGCGCTGGTATGGAAAAGTTCATAATAAACATCGAACTGGACGAACTGATAAGAACTCATGCGACCGGAGTTCGTACGAGTTCGTTTAGTTCGCTGCTAATGTCTATTTTGTTGCTCTTTTTCATTGTTATCTATGAACGAAGCTCATGGCAGACTTTGCGGTGTCTATGTATGGCTTTTCCCCCCACCCCGGACATCAAGATCAAGACTCAGGATGCAACACCCCTGCGCCTATGAAAAGAAAATATTAAATCAGTTGCCATCGTATCTCAATACATGGCAGAAGTTTCTACAATAAAACAAGACATTGCAAGGCAGCTTGACCATCTGCCGCCCGAAGCCCAGCGTCAGGTACTCGATTTTGTTCAGGCATTGGCTAAGTCTTTTCCAAAAGGTGTTCCTGGCAAGCAGCTCCTTCGCTTTTCTGGTATCCTTGAAGCAGAGGATATTAAAGCTATGACCCAAGCCATAGAAGAGGGCTGTGAACGAGTTGACATGAATGAGTGGTAAGTTCCTGCTTGATACAAACATCGTAATTGCCCTCTTTGGAAATGATGTTTCTGTCAATATGCGATTGGAACATGTGGACGAGGTTTTCATATCCAGCACAGTTCTTGGAGAGCTGTACTTTGGTGCTTATAAGTCCAGCAATGTGAAGAAAAATATATCACGAATAGATGATTTTGCATTGAGCAGTGCCGTATTGCCATGTGATGCAGATACCTCTCGCTACTATGGTTTGATAAAAAATTGTCTACTACAAAAAGGGCTGCCCATTCCAGAAAATGATATCTGGATTGCGGCTGTTGCACTGCAGCATGGTCTTACTGTGGTATCACGTGACGGTCATTTTGGTGAAGTAGAGAACCTGAAATTCGAAACGTGGTAACTATGAATACAGAATTCAGTCCGGCATGAAGGGATACATAAAATAGGAATAGCTGTTACGGAAGAGCTTTACGATGTGCTGAAATCAAGAAGAAATTTTGACAGGGAACGTTTTATGATTTTGGGGTCAAGGGGTAAAAGAAAACTCAAATCCCTTCAGGGTTGGGATGAATTTTACCCCTTGCAATATCAACAATACTTTCACTGCGCTTGCATCAGAGATATAAGGTGATAAAAGAAATAGATGTTGAGCGAAATGAAAAGAGCCTACAAGTTTCGAATATATCCAAATAATCATCAAGAACTTAGATTGAACAGG
>JAPZAV010000051.1 GCA_027460465.1 Candidatus Methanoperedens sp.
TCGCTTCAATGTTCTCCTATTGAACCCTAAAGCTCTAGCGATGTTGTCAAGGTCTTTTCCAGTATAACCACCAAAACGTTGCTGATATTCAAAGAGATGTGTGTATATTTTTCCTTTATTTAGTCTCATTGGATTACCCGGTGGGTTAATCTCAAGAGAAAAGATAAATATATTTATAATTGTCCGACTCGGAGAATAAGTCCGCTATAAAGGTCATAGTCATGGATAATTGAATTCGCAAAAGGAGGTATGTGAGATCGAGCGGCAAAAGTATAAATCTATCCTCGCATATTAAATCATCGATTTATGGTAGCATCCAACACATTTTCCAACAAGCTCCGCTCCCATCCGTTTGTTTTTCTTGCAGCAGTTGTTGTTGCCGGGATAATGATATCTCCTTTCATAACCCCTATCATACTTTCAGTAATAACTGCGTATGTTCTCAGGCCAATAGTAAAGAGGCTTGAAGTTCATACACGTTCCCATCACATAGCTCTTGGTATTCTGGTAATCATTATTGGACTCCCGATCATATTGGCTGTTCTATATATCTCGTCAACTGCCGAGCAGTTTTTCCAGGATATTGCAGGGCTCGGTGATAAAATAAATGCTGTCATTTCGGCAGTTTCAATTGCAACTGCAGGAATAGGATCTGGAACTTATGCAGGATATTTTCTTGGCGCCCAGGATATGACCTCCAGAATTATTGAGTTTATGATCAGCTTTGCTTCGGATTTTGTAATAAGCATTCCTTTTTTAGTTCTCAGCCTTGTGGTTTATCTTTACGCAACATATCACTTCATGAGCAATGGCCACAAGATCATCGAATTCATTGAAGCCTACGCCTCAACCCTTTCGGCCGAAGACGGACGCTTTTTATCAAGCATTCAAAGAGGACTCACAAGAAGCTTTGATGTGCTTTTCTTTTCCTACATAACGATGTCTCTGATAGTGGCTGCATTCTCTTTTATCGGATATTCTGTTTTTGGGGCACCTCATGCATTCCTTCTTGCAATCCTTACCGGACTGTTCAGCTTCCTTCCAATTTTTGGCGCATGGATGGTCTACATCCCTGTTGCGGCATACATGTACTATACCGAAAATATTTTTGCAGCAGCAGGCATCATGATCTTTGGTGTTGTTGTACTGACAATATTTATACCATTCATTTTGCAGCCATACCTGGGCGCAAAGAAAACAGGGGTAAGCGCTTTTACAGTGCTTATTGGTTTTTTTTCAGGCCCTATTATTTTTGGCGCAAAGGGGCTGCTTCTTGGCCCTATACTGTTTGTTCTTGCAGAAACCATCATTGTAGAATACATGCGCTACAGGATTTCAGGGCATGAAAATGTTATCACAGAGGCGCAGTCGCAGTAATCTTTTTGCATTGGTTTAGGCTTAATGTTCGATCATGGATTTCATCTCGGATATCCTAAATAAAATGTTAGGATAACCTAATATACTGCAAGGACTATTATGTTTGTGTATGCCTCCATTCCAGCCTAAGGGGTGATAACATGATAGAAGCAGTAAGAATAAACATCAGGAGCGAGAGAGATGCTGAGCTTGTCATTGGCAGAATACTTGCATCGGTAAATCGGGACGATAAGATCAGAAATGTTGAGATCCTTGAGGATTTCTTGAAATACGATGCGAAAACACCAACACTTCACATCTTCGTGGACTGAGTGAAATGCCGTGCATCGAGGAGCTGAACTACGAGATACTGCTGGGAAATAGTTCCTACCAGGAATGCGCTGATTTCATAACAGGAAATTTCAATGAAATACATTATGTTTTGCCAGGTTATTGTATATTCGATCTGCACTTAATAGGGGTTCCACCCATACCTGTTGGTGTGGATGAAGGGAACATAATATTTCCTTATTTAAAACCCTGCCGCGGAAGTTTCGTTCTAAAGGTGCCGGGAAAAAATGAACTCCAGGCTTTAAGAACTGCGAAAAAAGCAGCCATCAAATTAGATGGACTGGATTATAGCATAATATGCTGGGATGGAAACATCTGTGAAAAATGTCCGAGAAAAAGAGCCCTGCTTGAAGGATATCGCATAGTGCAGTACTTTAAAAAACCCAATCTATCCCATAAAATGATCCAGCTTTTTGTCAGATCCATTGAGGTTTTCAAAAAAAAATCCTGATGATCATGCAATTCGGATACCCGAAATATTAATATAGGACAACCTTATATTAGGCTAACCTAATCATATATTGAGGTTGTAAAAATGAAACTAAGATCAAAAAACGCGGTTCTAATTGCTGCACTCATGGCTGCAGTATTCTTATCTGGATGTCTCCTGACGCAGGAAGATAAACCTGAACAAGACCTGCAGGTGCAGGAAACAAAACAGGTAACCAGGATAACCATTGCAATTCAGCCAGCCCAGCAGGCCGAAGAGATAATGCCGGGGGCAAAGGAGCTTGAAAAATTCCTGGAATCAAGGGTCAATGCTGATATTGAGGTATATGTGCCCATGAGCTATTCTGCAGTGGTAGAGGCTCTGAGATTCGGGCATGCGCAGGTGGGATTGATGAGCGCGTGGCCTGCAGCCGCCTCAGAAAAGCTTGCCGGGACAGATGTTGTACTGGCTGAGGTCAGGGAGGTAATAATCGACGGCAGAAAAGCCAATGAAACCTATTATAATTCCTATTACATTGTCATGAAGAACTCAAGTTACAGCAAACTTGAGGATTTGAAAGGGAAAAGAGCGGTATACGCAAGTCTGACCTCCACATCAGGCTACTTATTCCCGGTTGCAAGGCTTGTTGAGAAAGGCCTGATATCAAGACCTGCTGCAGGAAAAGAGGCGGATCCAAGGGAATTCTTTGGCAGTGTTGCAACTCCAGGCGGATACGGCCCTGCATGGGATGCCCTGAAGCGCGGACAGGCAGATGTGGGAGTAATAGCAGGTGATGTCTCAGACAAGCTCTTCAAAGAGGTAATGGATAGTACCCGCATCATAGAAACACAGGGCCCGATCCCATCCCATGGTGTAGTATTCAGCAGCAGCCTGCAGGAGCCTCTGAGATCCGAACTCATCAGTGCCTTCATGGAACTGAATGAACCCGGGCATAGAGACCTGATGAGAAAGCTGGTCTCAGCGATCTTCGTGGGGTTCAAGAGAACGAGCAATGAAGAGCATCTTGCAGGTTTATCCGGAGCTCTAAATGATACAGGCTACAGGTTCACAGAAAAGCTGGGATGATATGGAAGAGTTCGCAGTTGAGCTTTGCAGTGTGTGGTATTCCCCGAACGGGGATCACCACATTTTAAAGAATATAGACCTGAAGATAAAACGCGGCACATGCCTTGCGCTCATAGGACCGAGCGGTTCAGGAAAAACCACGCTGTTCAAGATCATCACACGTTTCTTAAAGCCGTGCAGCGGGTCGGTAATCGTTCGGGGAAGTTGCGGCAGCCTTGAAAAAAACAAGGTGGGCTACATACCACAGCAGCTCGGGTTAGTGCGCAGCCTCACAGCTCTTGAGAACGTGCTGATAGGTGCACACAGCAGAATAGGACTTGCCGGCACTCTGCTCGGCGTATTTCCAAAAAAAGAAGTTGAGCTTGCTGCAAAATACCTCAACATGGTAGGCATAGGGCACAAAGCTGCAAAGAAAGTATATACACTGAGCGGTGGAGAAAGACAGAGAGTGGCGATAGCAAGAGCACTGATGCAGCAGCCTGAGATCATTCTTGCAGATGAGTTCGTATCCAACCTTGACATCATAACCGCCAGAGAGATACTTGCGGAGCCAAGGTCATGGAGATAAATTCAGCAGAGCTTGATTACAAAAAAGTAAAGGATGTCTTTACATAATGAAGAACGGCCTGCTTCATACAGTAATTCTTTCAGGAATAATATTATATCTTGCGCATTCGATCGGGTTTTTCGATCTCGATAAGCTCGCGGCGGGGAGCAAGAACCTCATCACATTCACGCATGACCTTTTTCCCCCTGATTTCAGCGTTACTGAGCCCCTCCTATATTCAATCTTCGAAACCATCCAGATGGCGCTTTTAGGGACTGTTCTGGGTTTCATCGCTGCTCTTCCGCTTGGACTTCTGGGAGCAAGGAACATCTCAGGAATAGGGATAAGCGCTGCTGCGCGCCTGATTCTTGGGGGGATTAGAACCATACCTGCTCTCCTGTGGGCAATCATATTTGTGGTGGCTTTCGGTCTTGGGCCGCTTCCAGGGACGCTGGGATTAGCTATTTACTCTGTTGGCTACCTGAGCAAGCTCTATTATGAAGCCTTTGAGGCAGTTTATCAGGAAGTCATTGAGGCAGTGAGAGCTACAGGGATCTCCCGGCTCAAAGAAATACGTTTTGTGGTGCTTCCAGAGTCGATGAACCATATCTTAAGCCAGTTATTCTTTATGTTCGAATACAATGTCAGGTCTTCTGCCATACTGGGATTTGTGGGCGCAGGAGGGATAGGATTCTACATGATCAGCTATATCCAGCTTTTCCAGTACCAGAGGCTCACAACTGCGGTACTCCTCACCCTTGCAGTGGTGCTGGTTATTGATCTTGCAAGCGCCAGAATAAGGGACAGATTTTTAACCACATCATAAAAGATTAATAGTTAACACGCATATTTTTATGATGATGGAGATAGACGAACTGACAAAATGGATCATAGCTGTTGATCGAAGGGTACTGGTAATGAAAACAATACATGAACAGGGACTGATAAAAGCCTCAGAGATCGCAGAAAAGACAGACAGGTCGCTGCAGAATATCAGCCGTGCATTGAGAGAACTGGAAAAGGCAGGGCTGATAGAATGCCTCACACCTGAAAAGCATACGTGGAAGAGGTTTATCCTGACCGATAAAGGAGCGATGGTCTTTGAAAAGCTGAGAAAGAATCATCTGATCGAATAAACTGCTAGCTCTAATTCAACTCCACCCGTTCGCCTGTAACCATGAAAACCACGTTCTCGCAGAGATTCGTTATGTGATCACCTATCCTTTCAAGGTATCTTGCCACAAAGGTAAGATGCTGGGCACCTGTTATTTTCTTTGGATCTTCTATCATAAATGTGATCAGTTCCCTCCTTATCTGGTCAAAGAGCATATCGATCTCATCATCCCTCTTTGCGACCTGTTTTGCAAGCTCAACGTCCTTGTTCTCAAATGCTTTCATGGTATCTGCCAGCATCTGCTGACAGGTCTCGGACATCCTTGGAATATCTATGAGCGGCTTTACAGGAGGCACATTGGCTGTCATCTGCGTGATAACCGCTATCTCAAGTGAGAGATCACCTATCCTTTCAAGATCGATTGCCATCTTTAATACCGAGATGATAAGCCTTAAATCCCTTGCCATCGGCTGCTGGAGCGCAAGCAGACGCATGCAGTCGTCCTCGATTTCGTGATTGATGTCATCGATCTCATTATCCATATCAATGACTTTCTGGGCAAGATCTATATCCCGGTTCTTCAGGGACAGCACTGCATCTCCTATTGCCCTGCCCACGAGAACTCCCATTTTAAGCCCGTCTGCTTTTAACTTATGAAGATCTCTGTGATACGCTTCTCGAACCATATTTATCCAAACCTGCCTATTATGTAATCTTCAGTGCTCTTTTCTCTGGGTTTCTTAAATATCTGACGCGTTCCTCCGTACTCAATAAGCTCTCCATAAAGGAAGAAACCCGTGTTATCGCTTACCCTTGCAGCCTGCTGCATATTATGCGTTACTATGACCTGGGTATATTCTTTCTTTAATTCCAGCATCAGATCCTCGATCTTGCTCGTAGATATCGGGTCAAGGGCAGAACAGGGCTCATCAAATAAGATGATCTTCGGTTTGACAGCCAGAGCCCTTGCGATACACAGACGCTGCTGCTGTCCGCCGCTTAACTCCATGGCATTGTCATTGAGCCTCTCGCTCACTTCATCCCAGAGCGCTGCTTTTTTGAGGCTTTCCTCCACTATGGCATCAAGTCCATTGTTGTTGAGTCCATGTATTCGAGGACCAAAAGCGATGTTCTCGAATATGCTCTTGGGAAAAGGGTTTGGCTTCTGGAACACCATACCCACTGATTTTCGAAGTTCCACAGGGTCGATGGATCTGACATCTTTGTTAAAGATCAGTATTTCACCCTGGGTTCTGAAACCATCTATCAGATCGTTCATGCGGTTAAGGCATCTTATATAGGTAGATTTTCCGCATCCACTCGGGCCTATTATTGCAGTTATCCTGTTCTCTTCCAGGTCCATGCTCACATTCTTCAGCGCCTGCTTGTTCCCATACCATGCGCTCAGGTTTTTCGTCTGGATAGCTGCGGTCATTTGTTTATTGGTCCTCGTATCTGAATATTATCACCACTTGATGTATTTCTGGTATTTATTCCGTATGATTATGGCAGCAGCGTTCATAGCAAGCAGAAGAGCAAGCAGCACAAGAATGGCGGCTGCGGCAAGGTACTGGAACTCTTCCTTCGGTCTTGAAGCCCAATTGAATATCTGTATCGGTAAGGCTGTGAATGGATCAAGAGGACTTGAGGGTGTGAAGGCTATGAACGTGAGCGCGCCTATCATGATGAGCGGGGCAGCCTCTCCCATTGCGCGGGAGAGGGCAAGGATATTGCCTGTGAGTATTCCGGGCAGCGCGGCAGGCAATACATGATACTTTACTGTTTGCCACTTTGTTGCGCCGAGGGCATACGAGGCTTCGCGTATGGAACTTGGCACAGCTCTTATGGCTTCCTGGCTTGAGATGATTATTATCGGTAAAATAAGAAGAGCCATTGTGAGCGCACCAGCAAGAAGACTTCTGCCAAGCATCAATCCTCGAACGAACAGAGCCAGTCCAAGGATGCCGTAAACAATGCTGGGCACACCTGCAAGGTTGGAGATATTGATCTCTATTATCTTGGTGAGCCACGTCCTGTCTGCATACTCCTCAAGATAAACTGCAGCCCCCACGCCTAAAGGTATTGAAATGATCGCGGTAAGAAGCATGAGCCATACCGAGCCCCAGAGCGCAGATTTTATCCCTGCCTGCTCCGGGAAGCGTGAAGGAAAGCTGTCAAGGAATCTCAAGCTGAGCCAGCCTGCACCTTTGATCCATGCATCCAGAAGCAGCAGTGCCAGGAGCAAAAGCGCCGCGACTGTGGCTGCAAGGCACAGGTATTCAAAGACCTTTCCCTTGATACGCCTCATGAATACACCTCCCTGTACCTTTCTTTTATCCACATACTGATGATGTTCATCAGCAGCGTCATCGCGAAAAGTACCATTCCAACAGCGAATATTGTCTTATACTCTATGCTGCCCAGAGGCGTATCTCCCAGGCTCACCTGGACTATGTAAGCTGTCATGGTCTGAATGCTTTCAAAGAAGTTCAGCGTCATCTTTGGGGTCGCGCCCGCAGCCAGGGTAACAGCCATGGTCTCGCCCACAGCCCTCGATATTGCAAGCACGAAAGAAGCAAGGATGCCTGAGAGTGCAGCAGGGAGTACGATCTTTGTGGATACCTCGAACCTGGTAGACCCAAGAGCATAAGCACCTTCACGCAGTGCGCGAGGAACTGAGCGCATGGCATCCTCGCTCAGGCTTGATATCATCGGCAGTATCATAATGCCTACCACGATGGACGCCGAGGCTGCATTGAAGATGTTGGCATCAGGCACAAATACACGAATCAGTGGGGTTATGAAGCTTATGGCAAAATAGCCGTACACCACAGTAGGTATGCCTGCCAGGATCTCAAGCACGGGTTTCACTGTCTGCCTCACTTTCGGACTGGAATATTCGCTCAGATATACAGCGCTTGCAATACCGAGGGGGATTGCGATTACGGCTGCACCCACAGCGATCATCAGCGTGCCGTTTATCAGAGGCAGTACGCCGAAATGCTGGGGCTGGTACATCGGCGCCCAGGTTGTGCCAGTCAGGAACTCAAGGATCGGAACCTCCTCGAAAAAGGAAAAAGTCTCGAAAATGAGGACAAGAACGATCCCGATCGTTGTCAAAATAGAGGCAAGGGCGCACAGGAGGAGAGCCTTCTCAATCACAGACTCTCTGATTCTCTGCGTCCTCAGCCTATCCAACTTTATACCTCAGGGGATTAACTGAATACTTTGCATATATTCCTTGTGCTTCTATCCCAGCCTGCCCAGCCCTTCTTCGTACATAGAATCAGGCATCTTCACATAGCCCACCTCATGCACAAGCTCTTTTCCATCGGTGAGATAATATCTTACGAACTCCCTGACTTCAGGACGCTTCAGGGATTCTTTATTAACATAGATGAAAAGCGGTCTTGACAGGGGTTCATAGGTGCCGTCGTTGATGGTTCGATCCGAAGGCAGCACTGCGCCTTTGCCAGCATCTATTGCCACGAGCTTCAGCCTGTCTTTATTTTCAACATAATATGCATAGCCGAAGTATCCAAGGGCGTATTTTTCACCGGCAACAGCCTGTACAAGCACATTATCATTTGCGCTTGCAGTGTAGTCTGACCTGCTGGATTTCTCCGTGCCAACTATCGCCTTTGTAAAATAGTCAAAGGTGCCTGAATCCGTATCTGCACCTACAAGGATCATCTTCTCATCCGGGAATTCGGGGCGAACGTCCCTCCATGTCTTTACCGCACTTCCTGGCTCCCATATCTTCTTGAGCTCTGCAACTGTAAGATGATCCACCCAGGTGTTCTGCGGGTTCACTATCACTGAAAGCCCATCAAAAGCTACCCTGAACTCTTCCCACTCTATGCCGTTCTTTGTGCAGAGTTCTTTCTCAGGATCCTCTATCTGTCTTGAAGCATCATTGATATCTGTTTCATCTGCGCAGAACTTCTTGAATCCACCGCCGGTGCCGCTGGTGCCCACTGTCACCCTGGTATCGGGATATTTCTTGTGGAATTCTTCTATTACTGCTTCGCTTATTGGAAATACTGTGCTTGAGCCGTCGATCTTAACTGTCCCGGAAAGCTGAGATGTCCCGGCTGGAGGCTGTGCTTCAGGAGGTTTGCTCACGCATCCTGCTAAAAGCACGCCTGCCAGAATCAGAATCATGGCTATATTTTTCCTGTTCATCTTTATCGCCATATTGTTCTTTCGCCCACAGAGGTATATATTTTATCACAATAATCTACATATACTATAAAAAATCAGTAGAATTGGATGGAAACACGAAAAGTTTACGTAAGCGGCGGATCGACATATGTTATATCTCTGCCAAAAAAGTGGGTCAAGAAAGCCAACCTGAAGGCAGGAGATTCTCTTGTGGTCACAGAGCAGGATGGTTCGCTGCTGATCGAGACCAGGCTCATCGAAAAAGAGTCAACTGTAAAGGAGATCAGGATCTCACAAATAATATCAAGCGAGGCTCTTGAGCGTAAAATAATCGCCCTGTACCTTACAGGCTATGATACCATCAAGATCAAACTGGACAGAAAGGACCATCTCGTGTACAGAGAAGCGATACGTGAGGTTCTGGATTATCTGATGGGTATAGAGATAGTGGATGATACCCACGATTCAATGACGCTTGAGATAATGGTGGATCACAGGCGAATGATGACAGGCCAGGTGCTCCAGAGGATGTTCTCCATAGATAGATCAATGCTTCTCGATGTAGGCAAAGCCTTTGAAACCAGGGATATCGGGCTGGCAAAGGATGCGATCGCAAGGGAGCGTGAGGTTGATAGACTCTATTTTCTGGTGGTAAGACAGCTTAAAAATGCGGTCAGATACCAGCAGGTGGCGGAAAAGCTTGGAATAAAATATCAGAGGGACAGCCTTGGATACAGGATCCTGGTAAAAGTTCTTGAAAGAATCGCTGACCATATCGAGAACATAGCCAAAAACTATATTCTGCTGACTGAGATCCAGAAACAACCTCAACTGGATGAATATATAAGCCTTGTCAACAGCACAGCCATGACCTTCGAAAAATCATTCCGGGCTTTATTTGAAAGAGATGGCGAAGCAGCAGAGAAGATTTTTCAGGAATTGAAGAAGATCGAGAATGATCATTCTGACATCTCAAAGAAATTATTTAAGATAGAAAATATTCAATCTGCTATCTACCAGAAGACTATGCTGGACAGCCTTGGAAGAATAGCAAGCTACAGCGGAGACATCGCTGAGATTGCGATCAACATGTCTACCGAAGTGCCGTGATCTTGATATCTTCCTGAATTCCCGTTAATTTGGGCATCGTACTTGGTTTCAGATTGTTTCTCTTGAGAATCGATATCCTGGGACTGATTAATATTAACAACGAACTGAACGAACTGACACGAACTTCGGAGTTCGTTTTGAGTTTGTTTTGAGTTCGCTGTTTCGTTTTTATGTATATATTATATATTAAGTCTATACAGGCACTATAAATTTGATCAAATTCCGTATTTGCTGGCATCATAATGCCTAAAAAGTTTGAGAATCCAGGAATTAGCAGGCGCTCTCTCTGCATCCAGACGATTTTTGAAATGCAATCCCTGGATCATCTGCGCTTACCCAGATATATCATAATCATCACCGCAAGCACCGCAATCAGAGGGACAAACGGCGCCTCCTTTGGCGCGGTGGCGCCTGGTGTGATGCCTGAGGTCTGGACTGGAGTTGAGCCTGAGCCAGGATACTGCTCATCGAGGATATGGGGATTGGCTATGGTGAACTGAAGTATCTTGCTTTCTTTAGTTTGAGAATTGTAAAACTGAACTAAAACGTTTATCGGAGCATTTCCATTTTTCCAGGCGCCATTGGGAACTATTCTCCATGCATATGTATTTGACCAGCCAGAAATAATGTTCAAATTATCTATTCTTTCATCCTGTTTGCTTGGACCACTTAAAACATCATATGCTTTTGTTATTCCAGGTTCAGATAATTTTATAAACACATGTCCATTTATTTTTGATTTAATCGTTATCTTAATATCAGCTGGTTCTCCAATTTTTAGTTTAACACCTCCCACAGTTTCAACAGTAGCATTTTTATCATTGAACCATGCCTCAACAATTCCATACTCGTTCTCTTCTGCTGCAATTATTTGCAGACTAAAAATTATTATTGACATGAATATGATCAAAACTCTTGATTTCATATTTTCCATCCCGGTGATTCTTCAATAGGATCCAATGAATTCTTATCTCCAATTCCTGTTATTTTACCTGGAGGTACTGCTATGAAGGTCCCTGTTGTGAAGCTGAATTTAATTTGTTGATTATCTCCCAGGGGTAAACCAGTCTCATCATCAATTACAGTCTCGCTTTTTCTAATATACACCTGTGCATCATGTCCGAATATAGCATTCGGATGAACCTCATTATCAGCGTCATAAACCACAAACTTCACGAACTCACCCTCGACATCGATCTTCCATGCATTCACTGTCATGATCCATGGATCAAGAGTGGGCAGCACGTGTAATCCAGTTTCTCCAAGCAGATTGATATTCCTGACCTTCAACGTATACAATCGGGGATTCGATGGATGCGGTTTGAAAGCATCAAGATAATTCGGCTCCTGATTGATCGCAAGAGTCACGCTCTCGTTCCATGCCTGAAGATCCTCAGGAGGATATGCATTCCCGTTCTCATCCACATGATATGCAGTCATCTTCAAACCAAGAGGCAGATACATCCTA
>JAPZAV010000052.1 GCA_027460465.1 Candidatus Methanoperedens sp.
TCGGTGCAATTCCGCCAGTTCTTCTTCCATCATGTTTATCAGGTTCAATAGCAGCAATTTTACTTAAATTTTCTGCCTTCAATCATTGCAGGACTGAGTGAATTCTTGCTTTCAGTTCATTAAGGTCAAATGGTTTTGTGATATAATCATCTGCCCCTAAATCCAGACCTGCTATCTTATTACCTGTCCCGCTCATTCCAGTCAGCATAATGATCGGGACTGATTTTGTCGATGGATCTTTTTTCAATATGCTGCATACTTCATAACCGGTCATGTCTGGAAGCATGATATCCAGTAAGATCAAATCTGGAATTTCGCCTCGCGCTCTTTCGATCGCTTTGCTGCCTGTATGTGCTTCGATAACTGTGCAGTTATCTGATTCAAGCGCTATTCTCAATGCTTCGACTATACTTTTTTCATCATCTACAACCAGTATTTTGATCCGCATATCTGACTTTATCCTATTCCTTACTATTTTTTTATCAATCAGGTCTTGCTTGCCCACACCCTTACTTAATTGATATTTCAACTTAACTTTTTCTGTCTGAAGGGAAGTTTTGTCCGAGGGGGGATTTTCACCCCCTGATAGCAACAGAAGAGCAACCCGTAGGAGGTAGCGGGCTCGGACACACAACAGTATTATTGACTATTTATCATTGTTATGATGATAATTAGGTCAGCCTCCAATACATTATACGGCGACTTATGGTATTTATAGATTTCGGTGAGCCATATTAAAAATAATATTAAATTATGACAATATTTTTTAACTTATTGACTATATCCTCAGGACTATTCCCCACCATTATTCCAGCGCTTTCAAATGCCTGTATCTTCTCTCGCGCAGTGCCGCCGCCCTTTGATACGATCGCTCCGGCATGCCCCATCGTTTTCCCTGGCGGTGCCGAGACCCCTACAACATACGCGATCACAGGTTTGCTCATCGCCTCAATGAAATCAATAGCATCCTGCTCCGCAGTTCCACCGATCTCGCCCACAAGCACCACAGCATGGGTCGCGGGATCCTCCTCAAATAAATTCAAAATCTCAACGAACGACGTCCCGATGATCGGGTCTCCTCCTATGCCGACCGAGGTTGACTGCCCGAGCCCGCCTTTTGATAAGAGGTCTATTATCTCGTAGGTGAGCGTCCCGCTTCTTGATACAAGTCCGATGTTCCCTGGAAGATGGATCGGATTTGGCATTATCCCTGCCTTTGACCCGCCCGGAGTCGTTATACCGGGGCAGTTCGGACCGATAAGCCTTGATGAAGAGCCCTCAAGATAGGCACATATGCGCATCATGTCATGCACAGGAACCCCTTCTGTAATGCATACGATCAATTCTATTTCGCTGTCTATCGCCTCAAAAATGGCGTCTGCCGTGAATCGTGGAGGCACAAAAACAACGGTTGCATCAGGATCCACTTCTTCAACTGCCTCCTTCACAGAATCGAAAACAGGGATGCCGAAAACCTCGCTTCCCCCTTTACCGGGTGTCACACCTCCTGCCACGTCTGTCCCGAACTCTTTCATCTGCGCCGTATGGAACGATCCTTCATGCCCTGTAATACCCTGGACCAGAACCCTGGTGTTTTTATTAATGAGTATGCCCAAGCTCCACCGCCCTCCTTGCAACTTCCTGTGTGGACATCGCCATGGATATCCCGTGGTCACTGAGTATCTTTCTTCCTTCTTCCTCGTGCGTTCCTGCAAGCCTTATCACAAGCGGGATTTTTATCTCTCTGCCAGCAATAGCGCGTGCAACCTCATCGCATCTTGTCAGACCTCCGAAAATGTTGATGATTATGACCTTTACGTTCTTGTTCGCTGATACTATCTGAAGTGCTGTTCTTATCTGCTCTTCGTCTGCCCCTGCCCTCACATCCATAAAATTGGCAGGTCTTCCGCCGTGCTGTTCAATCATATCAAGCGTTGCCATGGCAAGACCGGCGCCATTGACCATGCACCCGATATCGCCATCAAGACCCACATAGCTCATCCCGTGCTGTTTTGCAAGAGCTGAAAGTTCATCCTCCTCTTCCTGCGCAAACTCCTGTCTGAACAGGGAGTTGTCATCAATCACCATCTTTGCATCAAGAGCATAAAAAGCACCTGAAGTTCGAACAAGAGGATTGATCTCAGCAAGCATGCAGTCGTGGTCTGTAAATATCATGTACAATTTTCTTACAAGATTAGAGATCGATGCAGAATCAGCCCTGCCAAGCAGGTACGCCACACTCCTTACCTGATAATCATGGATCCCGGTAAGCGGATTTATATGCGTTCTGAATATCTTTTCAGGCGAGCTTTTTGCGATCTCTTCTATATCCACCCCGCCTTCTGTGGCTGCAATGAATACTGGACTGCGCGCCTTTCGGTCTATGGTGATCCCGATATACATCTCCTTTTCTGGCTTTTTGTATTCCTCTACGAGCAATTTTTTTACGGTCAATCCTTTTATAGACATGCCCATGATGCGTTCCGCTTTCTGCACTGCCTCCTGAGGGGTCGCGGCTGTGAGGATGCCTCCTGCTTTTCCCCTCCCGCCTGCAAGCACCTGTGCTTTGATCGCAACATGCCCGAGCTTTGCTGCAATTTCTCCTGCTTGCCTGGCATCAGTAACAAGATCCCCTGCTGGAACAGGGATCCCGTATTTTGAAAAAATCCGTTTGGCATCGTGTTCGTAGAGGTCCATCGAACTCCCTTCAGATCTGAAAAGATCTGAGTACGACTTTATCAAAAGTGATTTAAATAAGTATCTACAATTCAAGCTTTGCCAGGAGTATACTGATTTTGCAACCGCATCTATTATCACTTGCCGATCTATCCTATGCTGAAATCATCAACATACTTGATACTGCATCTGATCTTAAAGAGAAAAGAGCGCGAGGAAAAACATCCAGTGCCCTGAAGAACAGGACGCTTGCCATGCTGTTTGAAAAATCATCCACTCGCACGCGGATCTCCTTCGAAGTGGCTATGACCGAACTCGGAGGACATGCGATCTATCTGAGTTACAGGGATATCCAGCTCGGACGCGGTGAATCTGTTGCAGATACTGCCCGCGTCATGTCACGCTATGTCCAGGCGATCATGGCACGGGTGTACAAGCATGAGACTCTCATCGAACTGGAGAAAAATTCCACAGTCCCTGTCATCAACGGTCTTTCTGATCTTGAACATCCGTGCCAGCTCCTTGCAGACCTCATGACCATCCGCGAATACAAAGGCAAGTTCAAGGGACTTAATTTCTCATGGATAGGGGATGGCAACAATGTGTGTAATTCTGCAATGCTTGCATGTGCTCTGACCGGCATGAAAATGACAGTTGCATGCCCTGAGGGATATGAGCCGAACCATGATGTCACTGCAAAGGCAAAGGAACTTGGAGGGATGATAAATATAATCCATGATCCAAAGAGAGCGGCGAAGAATGCCGATATTCTGTATACTGATGTCTGGGTCTCGATGGGAGATGAGGAAGAATATGACCGAAGACTTCGCGACTTCAAGAACTACCAGATCAACAGTAAGATTTTAGAACTCGCCAAGCATGATGTGATGGTACTTCACTGTCTTCCTGCCCACAGGGGCGAGGAGATCACAGCAGAAGTTGTTGAAGGTCCAAATTCTGCCGTGTTCGACCAGGCAGAGAACAGACTGCATGCCCAGAAGGCACTGCTTCTGAAACTGTTGTCGTAATCCCATGCGGGGCAGAAGATTTATGATATCATAAACGTAGAAAAGAGGCAACAAAAACATATCATTGTTATACAATAAACTTTGCGAGGGTTGCCAAGTCCGGTCAAAGGCGATAGCTTCAGGGGCTATTCCCGCAGGGGTTCGTGGGTTCAAATCCCATCCCTCGCATCGAACATTTTAAAGTCGTGGAATTTATCTACAGGTTCGTTCTAATATATAATCCGATCACGGGATACCATGGACATCCAGACCACAAAGCGTACCGAGCTGATCGACATAACCGATCGTGTGCGCGCTGCAGTAAAAGAACGCGGGATAGACGAGGGATTGTGCGTTGTCTCAACGCGCCATACCACATGCAGCATAATAATAAATGAGAACGAGAGGGGGCTGAGAAGCGATATTCTGGGTATGCTGGAGGCGCTTGTCCCTCAGGATAAAAGCTATGCCCACAACCAGATAGACAGCAATGCAGATGCGCACCTGAGGTCAGTGCTCCTGGGCAACAGCGCTGCACTGCCCATCGAAGACGGACACCTCGTTCTGGGCACGTGGCAGAGCATATTTTTCGCTGAACTTGATGGACCCAGGAACCGCACTGTAAATATAAAAATTATACAGAGCTAGAACGTCTCCAGCTCCCCTCTGGCTATCATCTCTGTTAGCTTTGTGATATCCTCAAGCCACTGGTTGATGATGGCTTCAGATTCTGATTTTATCTCATTCATGTTTGCACCTGTTTCAGGTATTATCTGTGCGCTTGCCATGAGAGGCTGATCAATCGGGTGCCCGATCTGGGAAAGGATGCGAATATATACGTCTTCTATCCCTGCAACCTTCTTCGCGATATCAATTGCCATTTTGTTGGAGAGGATGTTGTAGAGCTTGCCCACATGGTTTATCGGGTTTTTGCCGCTCGTTGCTTCCATGCTCATGGGTCTGTTCGGCGTGATCAGACCGTTGCACCTGTTCCCTCTGCCAACAGAGCCGTCGTCTCCCATTTCTGCAGAAGTACCTGTGACAGTAAGGTAAACACAGCCGGTATCCGCATCATCGCCTGTGTTGATAAATACCTCCACCTCACGTTCCGTGTACCGCGCAGTCAGGTCGGATATTTTATCTCTGAGTTCATCTTTCACGGAAAAATAATGATCCTGGTCGTCCAGATGTTTTCCGATCATCGCGCACGCAACGGTCAGTGTTATTTTATCAACATTCCTCATACCCATGACCTTGATATCGGTTCCGATGGCAGGCATTTCTTTCTTGAAGTTCAGCACCATCTGCCTCTCTGTATTATAGACGATCTGCTCTGTCTCTGAGAAGGGCGCATGCCCCACGCCAAAAGACGTATCGTTCGCCATCGGCGCTTTTCCGCGTCTGAAGACGCTCTGGAGGTCTGTTGAGCCAACGCCGAGCTTGCAATCTATGATGATATCATGTTCAGGATCTATATCAGGGAGGGTGCTTCTCAGGTATTGTTTTGCAGCTTTTACTGCTGTGGTGTCGGTGGGGATTTTCTTATCCTGGAATTCTTTTGTTGCTCTTCCCACAAGGAGCACATAGATCGGCGAGATCAACTCTCCGCCTCTGTACTCTGGATGTGAACGTCCTGCCACCACTTCGACCTGATCTGTGTTATGATGAAGCACTGTCCCGCATTTCTTGATGTATTCGTTGCACAGTGCCCTGCTCACCGCTTCTGCAAAGCCATCTGCCATGCTGTCAGGGTGTCCCACCCCTTTTCTTTCCACTATCTCTATTTCCTGTTTTTCGATCGGAGTTTGAGTAAGTTTTTCAATGCGAATGTTTCTTGCCATCAGATTACCTCGAAAGGTTTTATTCTCTGATGCTATTTTGCGTATAATAACTTTCGGTTAAGTATATTATAATCTTCAATAGTATGCTTGGCTGAAAAATAAATAAAGCACAATGACTCTAGCATCAGAATCAACCAAAGCACTCCTTAAAAAACACGGCTATCACCTGGCAGGCACTCACGGCGCTGTAAAGACCTGCCTGTGGCTCAACAAAAGCATTCGCAACAAAGGAAGCTGCTACAAATCCCGGTTCTACGGTATCGCATCGCACCGCTGCATCCAGATGACACCCACGCTTGTATGCAACCACAGATGCCTCCACTGCTGGCGGGCTGTTGAAGTGATCGCTGAAGTTCCCCGGAAGTGGGACGACCCTGAGGTGCTTGTAGAAAGCTGCATTGCAGAACAGCGCAGGCTTGTATCAGGCTATGGAGGCTCTGAATTCATGGACATGACAAAATGGAAAGAGGCATTTGCACCAAAGCATGTTGCCATCTCACTGTCAGGCGAGCCCACCCTTTATCCTTATCTGCCTGAGCTCATAGAGGAGTTCCACAGAAATAACTTTACCACCTTTGTGGTCACAAACGGGACAAACCCTGAAATGGTTGGTGATATCACTCCGACCCAGCTCTATATCAGCCTGAACGCGCCTGATGAAGCGATATATGAAAAGGCATGTGCTCCACTGGGCGATACATGGAAAAACATCATACAGTCTCTTGAAATAATGAAAGATTCTGAATCCAGGAAAGCGATCAGGATTACCCTGACAGAGGGAGTGAATATGATCGCTCCTGGAGATTATGCACAGCTCATAGGGCTAGCCGAGCCTGATTATGTGGAGCTGAAAGCCTATATGCACCTGGGTTTTTCGCGAAAGCGTCTCCTGTCGCAGAACATGCCGTCTCATCAGGAAATAAAGGACTTTTCAAATGAGGTTGCGGATGCTCTGGGTTATCGCATTGCCAGTGAGTCAGAGAAAAGCCGCGTTGTCCTGCTTTCAAAAAACGGAACAATGAGCAGTGTCTAACAAAACCCTTATGTGCTTTTAATAAGACTATATAGAAGCACAAACTCTGTAAAAAATATTACTAAGTCACTATACGGCTCTCCCGTTGGCGAACTTCGTGCAGAACTCTTTAAAATCCTTAAGCATCCTCAACTCCTGTCTGAACTCGCTAATGTCTTCTTTTATATACCCAATTTCTGTCCTCGAAGACTTTAAGTCCCCATCTATCGCTGTTATACTTTCCGACTTATATTTCCGAACTTCGTCTGACAGATTCTGTTTAAACCGTGAGAACTCTTCCCCGACTTCTCGCAACTTCTCCAAGTAAAAGTAATGCTCGATCATCTGCTGCTCATAGCTCTTGAGCATCTTCTTTATGATCTTAACTTCCGACTCCTCAAGTGTATCGAACTCCTTGTACGGCAGTATCAGCACCAGCGGGAATACACTACGCATGGCTTCTATTTTCTCCGCTTTGTTATCTCCACACTCTACAGCAATTCTAAAGTTGTCCGAGCCTAAGCCTACCACCGGAGATCCTATAAGGTCCACCCTATACCGTTTACCCTTGTGTTCTATGGTTTCCTCTTCAGTTATCCTGCTCTGAGGTATCCCCATATAAAATAGGATTTTCCTTCCCAACAACTTCATTCTATCATGTTTGTTCATTTCGGGGCGGATTGTCTTGTTCGCTCTTGGGTTTAGATAGTTGCCAAAATCAACAGGTTTGCCATTCTCTTCCATATTAAACAACTGTATTACTATTGTAATACATATAAATCTATTCGAGTGTTACGGTCATGGTCTCGAAAATACCCACAACGACAAGGACATCCCCAAAGCGCCAGCGGCACTTTGCATCTGGAATAATTGAGACTGCCCCGCCACGAAGAATTCACCCAATGGAATACTATCGCTCCAGAACGAAGTCCTGCCCTGCGTAGATGATAATGCCCTTTGCCTTTAGATCCGAGTCTCTAATTACGTCACCCAGTAGCGTTACATTGTGTTCATTGGTTATAGTTATGGACTCATCGAACACAGGTTTAGTAATCGTAATAGACTCATTAAACAAAGCCTCTCTCAAGTATGAAGGGATGGGTGCTCCACCGCCCTGGGGAGTATATGTCATTGTCAGGTCTATAACCTCGTTCGCTTTTACCAGACTGGACTTCTCTGCCAGCAGAGCCTCGTCAAAGCCGATTATTATTGGCGTGGCTGTAAGAGTGATAACTTCATCACACCATGCCCCCGGAAGGATCACTATCGTTTCATCTACTTTAGCAGAATCCATATAGTTCCTTGATAAACTCACCTCTTCATCTGAAGTTACCGAGCCAGCCAGTTTGAGATGTACAGTCTCATCAAATGACCTGCATGGATTGAGTTCAACTTTCATTTCATACGAAACTGTTTTCCCCAGCTCAATTACTTCGTCTATTACTGAAAAGTATCTCCTTTCCACATTAATAAATTCATCAAAAGATTTGCATTGTGATAATATTATTCTTTGATCGAGCGAGATACTGCTCTTTGTTCCCCAAAGCAA
>JAPZAV010000053.1 GCA_027460465.1 Candidatus Methanoperedens sp.
ACTGCCAATACGACTACTGTTATTCTTTTATTCATAATTCTTTACCTCCATATTTTTATATGGTTAATTTTTCTCCTTCGAGATGCCGATTTACGGCAAGAGTGACTGCAAACGAAAACAGAACGCAGTTCCGTCTTCATCGCCAGACCAGCCTTTACAGCCCTTTATCAGAGTCATAAAAGTTGATTCGTATCACCCTCTGTTAATCCCGTCATGGATTACATACCCTTTACATAAGGCTGTATTTATATCTTTTTTGGTCGCTTTCGTTTAAAAACATGAATGCACAGGTACAATTGACGATTCGAGGTTCACTTATTGTCGAACAGCGCCAATTACTCCGATATGTATCATCAGTCCTTTATTCTCTTTATGATTATCAAACCTGAAGCAACAACAATCAATATTAATATGATCGCAAGGGTTTTTCTATTAATTATTCCTGACTCAGGTTTACTCAGCACAAACTGTTTATCAGAATCAAGAAACAGATGCTCTTCATACACACCTTCTTTACCCTTTGCTTTAAGTGTATAACTCATATTCAACTGCAGTCCAGTGAAACCAAGCTCTGCACCTGAATGTTCCGCTATTTTCTTGCCGTTGTTCCATAAAGAGACATCATATTCATTATGTGATCTTATAAATATACTTGCATAATTCTTTAAATTCACAGGTTTGCTGTCTGCATACTGAAGGTTATTTGGCAGGTCAAGGATGCTCAGCAGGGTTGGAGCTATATCTTCCTGACCGAATACACCTTCAATAACACCTGGATTCGCATTTGGAGAGAATACCACAAATGGAATTCTCAGGCTTTCCTGCCTGGAAGAGTATTTGTCTGAGATATGCCCTCCCCTTTTCGCATTCTTCGCGGCAAAGGACATGCCGTGGTCTGCAGTGAAGAATAAAGCAATATTATTCTCTGAAGCTGTCCTGTACAGGGGATAAAAATCCGAGTCAAGGCTTTCAATCAAGCTGATATAGTTGTCAACGCCCAGATTATGGCCCCCACTGTCGATTGCGCCTATATTGACGGTCAGGAGGAATTTCTGGGAAGGATGGTCATTGATCATGGATATTGCGACAGCATTCGCTGCATCGATACTCCATTTATTGTAAGCAGAATATCTCTTTACCCCTGATTTCCTGTCCAGATATGAAGGCAGTTTCATCCTCCATTCATACATCAGTTCATAAATACCTGACGGCGCTTTCGTCGCCTGGATCGAAATCTTTGGCTCATCGATAGAATTGTTCTCAGCGAACATGATTATATCCTGTTCTTCTCGCATGCCGGGAAAATCCCCTGTTTCCATCACGGCGAGGTTAACAAACCCGTTATGCCTTGTTATATCGTATATTGTTGCATCAGGATAGGAGACCATCTCTTCATTTGCGTCCGAAAATCCGGTCACGATGACAGAGTGAGCGATGCCGGTCACAGGGTGAGGAGTTCTGGTATCTAATATACGTGATCCAGATGTCAGATTTTCCGTTCTTGCTTTTAGAAGTTCGCTGCCGTCCAGGGCATAGGGTGTGAATTCAGGAAAATAATATGAAGAACCAAGCCCGTCAACAATAAATAGGATAGCTCCATCCGGTCTTTCGACATCGTTGAGAGCGATCTCCGAGAATCCTGATGCAATATCAGACAGCAAAAATAAAAGAACCAAACATGATAAAATCTTTTTCATACTTAGGACTGATTGCTCTGCTTATCTCCAAGTTTCCTGGCGATTCTATCTTTCAGGAGCCTGCTGACTTCCTGTCCGCTGACCTTGCCCCTGAAATCCTTCATGACCACGCCCATCAGAGGTCCTACAGAATCCAGCCCTTTTTCCCTGATGAAATCCATCTTTGATTCTACGAGCGTGTCAATGGTTTTCTCAAGTTCGCTCATTTCCACCACACCTATTCCAAGCATCCGGGCAGCCTTATCAGCAGTCAATTCAGGTTTGCTTGCTATTATTTTCAGGATATTGCCAATGGCTTCGTTTGGAACCTTCCCATCAGAATGAAGCCTGAAGAGATGCATGAGATGTTCATCATTGATATTGCTGATGTCAGCATTCTCTTTTCCCAGTTCATTCATGGTGGTCTCAAGGGTGCGCACCACTATGTTCGCATTTGCATTCGGTAGCTTCTGCATTATTTTCTCGAAAAGGACAGCGTTCTCTGATCGTGCAATCTGATCTGCGAACTCTTCATTCAATTTAAAATGCTTCACATATCTTGCAATACGCTCTTCGATGAGCTCAGGCAATTCTATCCTGTTCATTCGCTCATCGGTTATCTCCACAGGCGGGACATCGGTCTCTGGATACATGCGCGCAGCACCTGGAAGCGGTCTCATGTATGCAGAGTTGCCTTCAGGCAGCGCACGCCTTGTCTCTTCAGGGATGATTTCCAGGGCTTCTTTTGCACGGATTATCACAGCTTCAATTGCTCCTCTTGCTTTTTCTTCGGTATCCGCAACCATGATCACACAATCATTTTCATTCGCGCCTGCTGCCTGCTTGACCGACTCAACTTCCTTTTCACTGATTCCATAGTTGGGAAGCTCATCAGTATGGAAAATTCCGCCAACTCCTGATTTTTTGGCTCTGTCAGAGAACTCAGTTCCCAGGCGCCTTCCAGGCTGGATCTCTTTTCCTACAAGTCCTGCGAATCCGGGAAGATTTACAGCGAGAACAGCCCCCCCTTTTATTGCTTTTGCTATCACTTTTGATGAAGTATCTGCGAATATTGATGTTATATCCAGTATCCTGTCTGAAACAGAGGCTTTCCTTTCATTGAGTTCATTTTTTATTTCAAGAAGGGCAGCCTGCCTTGCTGCTTCCCTTTCAACGATCGTTTCTATCAACCAGAGCTCCTGCACTCCTTTTATTTCCACTCTTGCACCTTCTGAGATCGAGATATTGATATCCTGTCTGATGGTTCCCAGGCCGCGCTTTACTTTTCCTGTGGATCGCAGGATCATCCCGAGCTTTTCTGCCACTTCTCTGGCATGGGCAGGTGAGACTATATCCGGAGCTGTCCCGATCTCTACAAGCGGTATCCCCAGGCGGTCAAGTGAATATACGACAGTATCTACCCGATCTTCTACCTTCTGCGCAGCTTCTTCCTCGAGGCACAGCACATCTATGCCCACCCTGCCATATGATGAGTCCAGGTAGCCGTCTGTGGCTATAAGCCCTGTTCTCTGAAATCCGGATGTATTTGAGCCGTCTATCACGATCTTTCGCATGGTGTAAAGTTCATTCACGATCTTCATGTTCAGCATGAGTGCGATGACGAGCGCAATCTCCACAGCTTTCTGATTCAATTCGCGCGGAGGCTCTTCGTCATTCTCGACAAGACATGTGGTGTCATACGCTTTATAAATGAACTTTTTTGTGAGCTTCACTTCCTCAAGCGCGGCTTTATCAATCACTCCCATCTCGCTCTGGACAGGTCGAAGATACCTGAAGAACTCGAAACTGGATTCTTTTGCGTCCCGCAGAGTGGTAGGACATCCGCAGAAAAGTTTCTCTTCAGTATCGAGCTGCTGATGGATCTCAAGTCCTGCTTTCAAGCCGAGCTCCCTGTAATCATAACTCATTGTTTTCCCAGATATGTCACTATCTATAAAATGATTGTTATCTTTCAATTCTTCCAGAATTCCCACCATCGTCTGGCAGGAGGCAAGGGTGTGAATACTCTGGTTGAGAGTTTCTGGTATTCAAGCTGCAGGAACCCGAGCTGGCTCTGAAGGTCCTTTATTCTTTCATCCCTGAGCTTGAGCAGTTCTCCTGTATTCACCAGCTCAGCCTTCATTGCATCATTCTCTTTCGAGATATTCACCAGATATTCATTCTTATTCAAATCCTCCGCAGGTTTATTCGCAAGATATTCAACCAGGATATTTCGGTAAAAATCAGATTTGGAAATATTTCCTCTCCTGGTCTCTATCTGCTGAAAAATCTCTTCATCAACCCTGATCGTTATTGTCTTCATATGAACAACTCAGTATTCAATCTATGTAATACTGAATAAAGCATTAAACCTTGGATATTTTGCATAATCTTAAATAGCACCTTCAACGATTGAAAAGCTTCATGAGATTGGTGATGAAATTCGGAGGCACTTCCGTTGCCGACGGAGCCCGTGTGAGGCATGTGGCAGAGCTTGCCAAAAAGCACAGGGACAGCGGAAATGAGATCGTGCTTGTGACCTCAGCTCTGAGCGGTGTAACAGATATGCTGCTGAAAAACGCAAGAGAAGCTTCAGAGAATGGGAAAACATCATCTATAAAGGAATTTATTGCTGATCTTACAAAGCAGCACCATAAGGCAGCCCATGACGCAATAGATTCGAACAGTAATGTGGAGAAAGTGATAAGAGAACTGGATTCTCGTATTGAAGAACTTGAGAAAGCCCTTATCGGCATCTGCTATCTGGGAGAACTCACATCGAGGTCAATAGATTACATCTCTTCATACGGAGAGCGACTTGCTGCACCCATCCTTTGCGGTTCCCTGAACTCTTTCGGTGTAAAATCTCATTCATTCACAGGAGGCGAAGCAGGGATCATAACCACGGATGAGTATTGCAATGCCAAGCCACTTGAAAAAACGTATTACCTTGTAAAGGAGAGGATAGAGCCGCTCTTGAAAGAAGGCATACCTGTCATCGCAGGTTTCATAGGCGAGAACGAGGCAGGAATCATCACAACACTCGGGCGCGGCGGTTCAGATTTCTCTGCATCAATAATCGGTGCAGCGATCAAAGCAGATGAGATCTGGCTCTGGAAAGAGGTCAATGGGATACTGACGACTGATCCCAAGATCGTGCCGGAAGCCAGGACTATTCCTGTTATCTCGTATATCGAAGCCATGGAACTTTCATATTTTGGAGCAAAGGTG
The DNA here is from genome assembly GCA_027460465.1 of Candidatus Methanoperedens sp. Lineage (GTDB taxonomy): Archaea > Halobacteriota > Methanosarcinia > Methanosarcinales > Methanoperedenaceae > Methanoperedens. Next base: position 4,908 of record JAPZAV010000053.1, read on the forward strand.
CTTCATCCCAGGGCGATTGAACCGGCGATCAAGCACGGGATACCTGTGCGTGTAAAAAATACATTCGATCCTGATTTCCCTGGAACCATCGTAGTGAAGGACCTCAAACAGAGCAGGGATATAGTGAAAGCCGTAACTGTAATCAAGAACGTGGCTCTTATTAATATCTCGGGTGCAGGGATGGTGGGTACAATAGGCGTGGCAGCCCGCGTATTCTCCACGCTCGCAAACGTCGGGGTCAATATAATCATGATCAGTCAGGGTTCGTCAGAGGCGAATATTTCACTTGTAGTGGATGCGACACATCTTGACGCGGCTGTGAAAGCGATCAAAGAAGAGTTCAGGAACGGGATAATCAAGGAAATAGCGCAGGACAGGAACATCTCGGTGGTCGCGGTGGTGGGCGCAGGCATGGCAAATACCCCTGGTGTCGCGGGCAGGGTCTTTGGTGCGATGGGAAAAGCAGGTGTCAATGTGATAATGATCAGCCAGGGTTCGTCCCAGCACAACATCTCATTTGCAGTGAGCATAGAAAGCGCTAAAAAAGCAGTACAGGTGCTGCATAAGGAATTCGGTCTGGAACGAGAGAAATAGGTTTCATATGATTGATTTCGATGTTCTCCCGCTCTATTCAAAGCTGATCCTGATTACAGGTTTTTGCGTAGGGATCTTTTCATTCATCTTTACCCTTCGCTATCCGATAATACTGATTTTGATGAAGTTGAGCCCGGAATATCGAAGATCTATCAAAAGAATACTTGACCGGGAGAAAAAGAGAAAAATCAAGACTGGCATGAAATGATCTATTTATTTTCCGAATGAATGCGGGTCATCCCCGATCCTGCGGAGAATGTCCCAGTATGCTCCTCGGTATCCTTTATGGATTGCCTCTATGAGCACCTGATTTGCGCTGTAGTTGTAATTTCTATCAGGTCTTGCCGGATCAAAAAAGAAAAAACGTCTGTCATTGCCAATAATATCGTCAAGCATATGAAAGATAAACGGTGCAACCTCAGGTTCAATGAAAAAGAAGGGATCTATTCCTTTACCTCCTGTGAGACCTTTTTCTTTCTGCATCACCATATCTGCAAGTTCTGTTCCCGGATAGACCCTTATACCTGCAGAGACACCTGCCCTGTCAGGTTCGACCTGGCGCATGAATTCGATCGTTCTGATCAGGCTATCCTCAGTTTCCCCCGGAGAGCCGAGCAGGAGATCGAACATGACCGATATTCCAGCTTCCCGGCACCATCGAGCTGCATTCATGATATCTTTTCGGGTAAAATCCCTCTTCAACCTTTTCAGCATCATTTCATCACCGCTGTCCACACCAAAGTTGATCCCGGCACACCCTGCCCTGTGCATAAGATAAGCAAGTTCGCGTGAGAAGGGAACCGGAGAGCAGTAGGCATACCAGCGCGGTTTGATATCGCGGCGAATGATCTCCCTGCATACTTCCACAGCATGCCATTCAGGCATATTGAACTCGCTGTCGCATATATGGAAGCAGTCAATCCCCCGGTCAAGAAGCCTTTCCAGTTCATAGACCACATCCTTGGGTGATCTTGTGCGCACATTCCTGCCTTTCGCGATTGGATCTGCGCAGTAGATGCATCTGCCTGAACATCCCCGTTTTGTCTCAATCCCGATCTGCCCTCCTTCATTGAAATATCGCCTGTTATCTACCCAGCTCCGGTTCATAAGGGGAAGTGGAGGTGAATTTGCAGGAATGTTATGGTACCATCTCCCATCTTCTGACCAGATCAGACCGGGGATATCGATCCACTGCTTTTTTCTTTCCATCCTTTCCGCAAGCTGTGCGAGTGCGAACTCCCCCTCTCCTTTTATTCCTGCATCTGCCCTGCACAATCCAAGTACCTGCTCAGGCATTATTGAGAACCCCACGCCTCCGAGCACTATCACTGCATCTGTATGCTTTCGCACTGTGTTCACCATATCCGCGAACTCGCCGAGAAATGACTGCCTGGTCGCATATGCACAGTCGTCAGTGTTCCTGAGCGTTATGCCAACAAGACCGAAACTTTTTTTATCAAAGAACCCTGCTATTTCGGAGCTCGGGTCATCTGCCCAGCAGAGGTCAAGAACCTCAACATGATGTCCTGACGCATTCAATGCCTCTGCCACATAGTCCAGACCTATGGGTGCAATTGGAGGCTTTATCCTGTTGGTATTTACAAGGCAAATGCGCATTGAGTGAAGATATTGCTGCAAAACATTAAATAAGATAAGGGTGAAATGTTAGAACAGGTTCAGGAAGAGGACGTGTAACATAGAATGTCAAGAAAAGTAAATGCCGATCTGGAGGAACTCTGCTATGTCTTTGAAGATTCCTCGATTGATCACAGGTACTATCTTGATCTTGAGACAGGAGAGATCATCTTTATCTCGGATTGTTTTATGGATCCGATGGAAAAGGAGGAACTTGATGAAAAGGTCGAGGATGGTCTTGGGGAACGCTACATCTCGATCCCGGCCCCTGACTCTCATGAAGGCTATGAAGATATGGTGGATTTCATAGAAACAGTGGGAGATCAAAATCTGGAAGAGAAGCTCAGCATCGCCATAAGCGGCAGCGGTGCTTTCAGGCGGTTCAAGGATGTGGTGCTCTCTTCTCCTGAAGAGAAAGAAAGATGGTTCAAGTTCAAAGAGACAAAACTCAAGGAGCGCATCAAGGAATGGGCAGAGTATGAAGGGATTGAATTAAATTTCCAAGCGCAGTGGTCAGGCTGATTTCAACCCCAGGTTAACGACCCTGGCTAAGGCCGTCCATCAGGCTATCAAAGAAAAGTTATGCCAGGATTTGATACTAAACGCATCGACGACTGGAGCATGAATGAGCCACAGAGGCGCAGAGCGCTTTTTTGAAATATTTCTCTGTGTCTCCGAGCCTCAGTGGCTGTTGTTTTTATGATTTTGGGGTCAAGGGGTAAAAGAAAACTCAAATCCCTTCAGGGTTGCGATGAATTTTACCCCTTGCAATATCAACAATACTTTCACTGCGCTTGCATCAGAGATATAAGGTGATAAAAGAAATCGATGTTGAGCGAAATGAAAAGAGCCTACAAGTTTCGAATATATCCAAATAATCATCAAGAAC
>JAPZAV010000054.1 GCA_027460465.1 Candidatus Methanoperedens sp.
GGTCTTGATGCAATCAATATAATAGCGGATCTGAGAAACATGCACAACAACGGTATCAGGACCGCAGGTATCAACGTTTCAACAGGTAAATCCCAGGATATGCTCGAGTTGGGGATCGTCGAACCCCTCCGTGTAAAGACACAGATCATAAAATCAGCGACCGATGCCGCAAACATGATACTTCGAGTGGATGATATACTCATGGCAAAAGAAACAGGCATGATGGATGTCAAACCTGAGCATACTGCGGATTATTACGATGGGATCTCACCCCCTGATATGGGAGATTACTGATATTTGATAAATTCAGTCTAACAGATGGCATAGATGAGCGTGTCCTGTGTTATTTAAGATCCTGTTCACGGAGTTTTTTGATGAAAAGTGATGATGAAGAAGCAAGCAAAGAAGAAAAGCAAATCGAGGAGAAAGAAAGCAAGCCACCTGGAATAAAAGAAATCGAAACAATCGAGCACCATGAAAAAGAGCTTCTAAAGGAGTTGGAGGCGAAAAAAAGACAGCTCGACGAGGAAAAAGACAGCTATCTTCGCCTGAATGCGGAATTTGATAATTTCAGAAAAAGGACTCTGAAAGAAAGGGAAGAATTTGTAAAGTATGCAAATGAAAAGCTCATACTTGAACTTATCGATATCCTGGAGAATCTCGAAAGAGGAATAGAAAATGCTAAGAAAGCAGAAAAAAAAGATAAATTAATTGAGGGGATGGAGCTAATATATGATCAATTCAAAAACGTGCTCGAGAAAAATGGTCTGGTTCCAATAAAAGCCTTCGGTGAAAAATTTGATCCATACAAACACGAAGCAATGATGCTTACCCAGACCGACGAAGGCGAGGAAGGCATGATACTTGAAGAGTTTGCAAGGGGCTATATGTTAAACAACAAGGTCATTCGTTATTCTAAAGTCAGAGTATCGAAAAAGAATGAGAATTTAAAGAATGAGGTGAAATAATGGCAAAAATCATAGGTATAGATCTTGGAACAAGCAATTCGGCTGCAGCAGTGATGCTCGGAGGAAGGCCAACAATAATCCCAAGTGCTGAAGGCATCACTCAATATGGTAAGGCATTTCCCAGTTATGTTGCTTTTACCAAGACAGGGGAGCGGCTGGTGGGTGAACCTGCGAAAAGGCAGGCGATCACGAATCCTGAAGGTACTGTCACAGCCTTCAAGAGAAAGATGGGTACTGATCACAAGTATAAGATGTTTGGAAAAGAATATTCACCGCAGGAGCTCTCGGCGATTCTGCTCCAGAAAATAAAGCGAGATGCTGAAGCCTTTCTGGGTGATAAGGTCGAGAAGGCTGTCATAACCGTGCCAGCCTATTTCAACGATAATCAGAGGCAGGCGACCAAGGATGCAGGTACGATAGCAGGGCTTGAGGTCGTGAGGATTATCAATGAACCCACAGCAGCCTCCCTTGCCTATGGACTGGACAAGCAGGAGAAAGAGCAGAAGATAATGGTGTTCGACTTCGGAGGAGGTACGCTTGATGTTACAATAATGGAATTTGGGGGCGGTGTTTTTGAGGTAAAATCCACCAGCGGTGATACCCAGCTCGGCGGAACTGACATGGATAACAAGATTGTGGATTACATCGTTGACGAGTTCAAAAAGCAGCAGGGTATTGATGTGCGCAATGATAAGGTTGCGATACAGAGAGTAAGGGATGCAGGTGAGAAAGCCAAGATCGAACTTTCCACAACACTCACATCTGATATCAATCTGCCTTTCCTGACCGCGGATGCCTCGGGGCCAAAACATCTGACGATGACCTTTACCAGAGCAAAACTTGAGGATATCGTGGGGGAAATAATCGAAAGATGCAAAGCCCCCCTGCGCAGGGCGATGGAGGACGCGAAATTAACGCCAAAGGACCTTGACACGGTGATCCTGGTGGGAGGACCAACAAGGATGCCGATAGTACAGAAGTTCGTTGAGGATTATGCTGGCAAGAAAGTGGAAAGAGGCGTTGATCCCATGGAGTGCGTCGCGAATGGTGCAGCCATCCAGGCAGGTGTACTTGCAGGTGAGGTGAAGGATATCCTGCTGCTCGACGTTATCCCTCTCACGCTCGGAATCGAGACACTCGGCCATGTCATGACCCCTCTTATACAAAGGAACACCACCATACCCACGAGAAAAAGCCAGATTTTCTCCACGGCTGCCGATACCCAGACCACTGTGGAGATCCATGTGCTGCAGGGTGAGAGGGCTATGGCGTACGATAATGTAACGCTCGGAAGGTTCAATCTTGTTGGCATACCTCCCGCACCGCGCGGCATCCCTCAGATAGAGGTTACCTTTGACATAGACGCGAACGGGATTTTGCACGTATCTGCAAAAGATCTGGGTACAGGTAAAGAGCAGAAGATGACAATAACCGCCCCTCTCAAGATGTCTTCAGACGATATAGACAGGAGGATAAAAGAGGCTGAAAAATATGCTGAAGAAGATAAGAAGAGGAAGGAAAAAATCGAACTCCAGAACCAGGCGGATTCACTGATCTATGCTACCGAGAAGACCCTGAAAGAGCTCGGAGATAAGGTTCCTGGCGATCAGAAAGCAAAGGTGGAAAAAGCCATAGAGAATGCGAAAGAAGCGATAAAGAGCGATGATGCGACAAGGATCAAGGCTGCGATCGATGAACTCACAAAAGAGATGCATGCGATAAGCACGATACTGTACCAGCAGCAGGCGCAGCAGCAGCAGGCAAAATCAGAGGAACCTGGAGAAGAGCCGAAAGAAGAAAAGGAAGAAGAAAAGGTGACTGACGCAGAATATAAAGTTGTGGATGAAGATAAGAAGTAGCTTGACATATCTTTTTTTACTGACAGAGTAATTAAGACTGCAATTCATGGCTACTAAACGCGACTATTACGAGATCCTCGGCGTGAACAAGAACGCATCAGCTGATGAGATCAAAGCAGCTTACCGCAAACTGGCGATGCAGTATCATCCTGACAGGAACAAATCCCCGGATGCAGAGGAGAAATTCAAGGAGCTTTCAGAAGCATATGCAGTGCTTTCTGACCAGAACAAGCGCCAGCAGTACGACCAGTTCGGCCATGCAGGTATAGATATGAGGTACTCGCAGGAGGATATCTTCAAGGGCGCGGACTTCGAGGATCTTTTCAGGGATCTCGGTTTTGGCGGATTTGGAGGATTCGGGCGCGGCGGGGGGATATTTGATATAATTTTTGGAGGCAGACGAGAAGGCCCGAGGCGGGGATCAGACCTGCTTTACGAATTAGCCATAAGTTTTGATGAAGCCGCATCTGGCAAATCTGTTAACATGGAAGTTCCAAGGACAGAGACATGCGACGTGTGCAATGGAAGCGGGGCAAGACCAGGGACCTCTCCAAAGACGTGCCAAACCTGCCGCGGAAGCGGACAGGTGAGCAGGACTCAGAACACCCCGTTTGGAAGGTTCATGACCACCTCCACATGCGGCACGTGCAGGGGCTCAGGGAATATAATTGACTCACCATGCATCGAGTGTCATGGTTCAGGCACGGTGCAGAGAAGGCGAAAGCTGGAAGTGAAGATACCCCCTGGTGTTGATACCGGAACAAGGCTGAGAGTGCCTGGTGAGGGAGAGGCAGGAGAGAAGGGCGGTCCTCCTGGAGACCTGTATGTTGAGATACAAGTGAAACCGCACAGTATATTCACGCGCTCGGATGATGATGTGATAATGGAAGCCCCTATCAGCTTCACCCAGGCAGCACTCGGTGATGAGATCATCGTACCAACCCTGGACGGCAAGGCGAAAATGAAGATACCTCCTGGAACCCAGTCCGGTCATGTGTTCCGTCTCAAGGGCAAAGGCTTTCCCAGACTTCATATTTCAGGGAAAGGCGATCAGCTTGTGAAAATAAAGGTCGAAGTACCCACAAAACTCACCGAAAAGCAAAAACAGCTCCTGCGGGAATTTTCCGAGATAAGCGGTGAGAAAATCAAAAGCAGAGGTATTTTCGGATAGATAATGACGCAAATTACTTCATTGTACCCAGAACATCCCTGAAATATTCAATCGTCCTTTTCAATCCCTGCTCAAGCGAGACCTCAGGCTCCCACTTCAGGATCTTCTTTGCCTTTGTAATATCTGGTCTTCGCTGTTTCGGATCATCCACAGGCAGATCTTTGAAGATGATTCTTGAGTTGCTTCCCGTCAATTCCAGTATTATTCTTGCGAACTCGAGTATGGTGTGCTCCTCAGGATTCCCTATATTCACAGGCAATACATAATCCGAATTCATGAGCCTGAAGATCCCCTCGACTTCATCGCTCGCATAGCAGAAACTTCTGGTCTGCGATCCATCACCGTATACAGTGATGTCCTCGCCGCACAGTGCCTGCTTGATAAAGTTTGGCACTACCCTTCCGTCGTTCATGCGCATTCTTGGCCCGTAAGTATTGAAAATCCTCACTATCCTTGTGTCGATTCCGTGATATCGATGGTATGCCATCGTTATGGCTTCAGCAAACCGTTTTGATTCGTCATATACTCCGCGCGGACCCACTGGATTGACATTGCCCCAGTATTCTTCGCTCTGTGGATTCACAAGCGGGTCGCCGTAGACCTCTGATGTTGAGGCAAGAAGGAACCTGGCATTTTTCTCCTTTGCAAGACCGAGCATGTTGTGCGTGCCGAGCGCTCCCACCTTTAAGGTCTGTATCGGCAGTTCCATATAATCTATCGGACTTGCAGGGCTTGCCAGATGAAATATAAGGTCTATTTTTCCTTTCAAATAAAGAGGCTTTGATACATCATGCCTGATATATGAGAATCCATCCTGTTTGATATGGGCGATATTCTGCTCATTACCTGTGATGAGATTATCCACGCATACCACTTCATGCCCTTTTTCAAGCAGCAGATCGCAGAGATGCGACCCAAGAAATCCGGCCCCGCCTGTTACCAGTGCTTTCATGCTCACCTCAGAACTCTATGGACGATGAGTCCCCGATATTGAGAGAATTGTATTTACCATGCACGCTTGCGTCATCTCCAACTATGGATCTCTGGAGGTTTGCATTTGATATGCGTGACCTTGACCCGATCACGCTGTCAGATATGATACTGCTCTCTATATAGCAGCCATCTGCAATGGAAGCATAAGGGCCAATTATTGAATTCAGGATCGTGACATCATCCCCGATTGAAACAGGCTGGATTACCACCGAATCTCTTATCTTATGCACGGGGTCTATACCATCTTTCTCATCCAGCAGCACCCGGTTTGTCTCAAGCAGAGACTCAGAATGTCCGCAATCATACCAGCTTGAGACAGGGAACGTCCTGAGGTGGTAACCTTTTTTTATCATTTCCTGCAGTGCATCAGTTAGCTGATATTCCCCGCGCGTGCGGATATTTTTTTCAATTATCTTTTCGAGCAGGGATAAAAGAACATCTGTTTCTTTGAAAAAATAAACACCTGCAATTCCAAGCCTTGATTTCGGGTGGTCTGGTTTTTCTTCCAGTTTTTTTATATATTCACCATCCAATTCCACGATTCCGTATTTTTTCGGGTCATCAACTTCACGCACTCCAATAGATCCTGCGCACTCTCCGTTGTTCAGGTAACGATCGTAGAACTCTGCATAACCAGATTTGAAGATCATATCCCCGAGTGCGATCATTATTTCAGACCTGCCGATCTCTTTCCTTGCTGAATAGATCGAATGACCAAGACCGAGCTGTTCTTGCTGCTCCACATACCTGATATTGAAGATACCTGAATAATTCTTATCTACAAAATCCATAATAGTTTCTTTCCTGTAACCGACCACCATTATTATCTCTTCAGCCTCCAGATCCTTCATTCTATCAAGTATATGTCCTATTATGGGCTTGCCTGCGATGTATACCATTGGTTTGGGTTTGGTGAATGTATGGGGAAAAAGCCTCTTTCCTGCCCCTGCTGCAGGTATGATCACTTTCATGTTATTTCACGACCTTCCATACTCATCATCGAGCCTCACTATATCTTCTTCTTCCACAGAATCCCCGAGCTGTACCTCGATGATCTCAAGCGGGATTTTTCCTGGATTGGCCAGCCTGTGCTTTACTCCAGCTCTTATATATGTGCTTTCTCCAGGTCTCAGGAAGAATTCATCGTTATTTACATGCACAGATGCCATCCCCTTGACCACAACCCAGTGTTCGCTCCTGTGATAGTGGAGCTGGAGGCTCAGCCTCTTCTCAGGCATGACAATAATATTCTTTATCTTGTGCCTTTCCGAGCTTTCAAGAATCGTATACGAGCCCCACGGTCTGTACACGGTCTCGTGAAGGCACGCCCTCTCATCGTTTTTATTTTTAAGGACTGAAACCACATCTTTGACTTTCTGGCTGCTCTTTCTGGGACACACAAGCAAAGCATCGGAAGTGTCCACAACAACCATATCCCTGACATCGATCAGAGAAACGAGCTTTCCTTGCCTTGAAAAGATCAGGTTATTTTTCGAGTCAAAAAGAAGATTATCACATCCATATACTGCATTTCCAGAGCCGTCTTTTTCGAACTGATCGTACATGGCATCGAAATTCCCAAGGTCGCTCCAGTTCACATCAAGCCTGACAGCTGCAACATTCTCTGATTTTTCCAGGATCCCGTAATCAATGGAGATTGAAGGTACATTTTCATAGACATTATCTATGTCATCAGATGCCTCGAAAGCCTCAAGAACAAGGGGTGCGTGAAGCTTGATCTCAGAAAAGAAAACGTCAGTACCCAGAAGGAACATCCCGCTGTTCCAGAGGCATCCTTCCTCTACGTATTTCCTGGCTTCTTCAAGTGCAGGTTTTTCCCTGAACTCTGAAACTTTGTATCCTGCTCCAAGAGGGTCAGAGGTTTTTATGTATCCGTATCCTGTGTTCGGAGAACCTGGCACTATTCCGAAGGTCACAAGGTATTCTGAAGTCAATACTTGCGCGTTTCTGATCGTTTTCATTGCGCCCTTATCCAGTACATGGTCGGATGGAAAAATCCCGGCGACCGAGCCGCCGTACCTTTTTTTGATCTCACGCATTCCAAAGCAGATCGCAGGCAGCGTGTTTTTCCCTTTTGATTCGATCAGTATGTTCTCTATCGGGATATTATATCCAAGTTCTTTTATCTGTCCTGTTACAAGGAATTTCTGCGATTCATTGGTTACCACAAAGATATCCCTGATGTCAGATATCTCAAGGCATCGCTGAAGTGTATCCTGGAAAAGGGAGGTTTTCCCGAACTTAATGAACTGCTTCGGATACTTTTCCCGGCTCAGAGGCCACAGGCGAGTACCTGATCCTCCTGCAAGTATTATTGACTTTATTTTTCCATTTTGGGTCATGAAATCCTGTCTACCAGCATAAACCCAGGTATTCGATATCTTTTCTCGGTCCAAGCATATGTCTTCCATCTATTATAAGCCTGTTTTCCATTACATCAAATTCCTTATCAAGAGATCTGAACTCCTCCCATTCTGTCATTATCATGCATGCATCTGCACCATAAAGTGCATCCCTGGCTGAACTGCAGTACTGGATATTGCTGAATACCTTTCTCATGTTTTCATTTGCCATGGGATCATAAGCAGAGACCTGTGCTCCATCTCGGAGCAGTTCTTTTATCACAGGTATGGATCTTGATTCCCTTATATCATCCGTATCGTTCTTGAAGGCAAGCCCAAGAACTGCGATCTTTTTTCCCCGGATGCTCCCCAGCCTGTTCTTCAGCAGCCGCACCATCCGCAGAGGCTGTTCATCGTTCACCGCAATCACAGACCTCAGCAGGACAGGTTCGTACCCCATCTCAGAAGCCTTCCCTATCAGGGCTTTTACGTCTTTGGGGAAACACGAACCCCCAAAGCCTGCACCTGAGTTAAGGAAATGCGGACCTATCCTGAAATCCCTGCCTACAGCCTTCATTACCTCATAGGTATCGATGCCGAGTTCTTTGCAGATGTTTCCGATCTCGTTCACAAAGGAGATCCTGGCTGCAAGAAAAGCGTTGTTCGCATATTTTATCATCTCAGCCGTGGTCGGGTTCGTCCTTGTTATCTCGCATTCCAGACCTCTGTAAAGCAATGCCACTGTGTCCCCTGACCTCCTGTCCAGAGAGCCGATCACGATCTTGTCAGGATGCATGAAATCGTGTACAGCCCTGCCTTCGCGAAGGAACTCAGGGTTCATCGCAATGCCAAAATCGTCTGGATGTTTTCCAGAGCGTCCAATAATAATGGGCAGCACCACTTTCTCTGTTGTCCCCGGTACAACCGTGCTTTTCACCACGATAACATGGTAGTCTTTTTTTCTTCTGATCGCGTCTCCGAGACCTGCACTTGCAGCTTTGACGATGCTCAGGTCTATGTTTCCCTGGTGATCAGAGGGAGTCCCGACGCAAATGAAGGAGACCTCAGAGTTCCTGACCGCAAGATCATAATCAGAGGTCGCGCTCAGGTTCTTACCTGCATGTTTTTCCATAAGTTCGGGAAGACCTGCTTCATATACAGGCGGGATGCCTGCATTGATCTGATCTATCTTTGATTGATCTATGTCCACGCATATGACCTCATGACCGAGTTCTGCAAAACATGCTGCGCTGACGCTGCCTACGTATCCTGTACCGATTACGGAGATTTTCATGAGATTTGCCTTTTAAATTAAATAAGGATATATTAATTTCTTTTCCCTGGAAGGTCTATGGTCCCTCTTTGTATATGGTCTGATTCACAACAACCAATAAAATATTAACCGCTTATGAACAAGGATAAATGCAGATTCAGCGGCACTGATCTTCGATGATCCTGAGCTGTTCAGGACGCTTGAACCGTACTACTTTTCTTTGCTGCAGGTATAGAATTCAAAGCGTGAAGCAAAATATCTGTTACCAGCATAAAACCGAAATATGACTCGAATTCAATTGATTCTGGTCACAAAAGAATTAATATCACAGCAGGCTAAAATCATGTCATGGGAGGAATTGCATGAAAGCACTCATATTAAGTGCGGATAATTTTGAAGACCAGGAGCTTTTCTATCCGCTTAGCAGGTTAAAAGAAGAAGGCGTTATTGTGAAGGTCGCGTCCATGAAAAAAGGAATAATTACAGGAGAATATGGTTATTCGATAGACGTAGACCTGACGTTTGACGAAGTGAATCCCGAAGAATTTGACATGCTGATCCTTCCTGGTGGAAAAGCACCTGAGAAGGTCAGGCTTGAAGAAAAGGCTCTTGAGATCGCACGATATTTTTTCATGGAGAATAAACCTGTGGGAGCGATATGTCACGGCGTCCAGACGCTTGTTTCAGCAGGAGTGATGGAAGGAAAGAAAGCAACCTGTTACATAGGTATCAGGGACGATCTGAAATGTGCTGGTGCCCTATATGAAGATAAGGAAGTTGTTGTGAGCGGAAATCTTATCACTTCAAGGCATCCACGCGACCTTTATGCATTCGGGAGGGAGCTTGTGAAGAAAATCCAGAAATCTCTGTGACCTTACTTTCGTCCTCTCCATTTTCTCAATCTGGATAAAACTCATGGGTTTATCAGGCAGGTTGTTTATTCTGTGAGGATGCACGAAGTGATAAATAAAAAGTAACAAATTATCAATATGACTATAAAAATTGAACACACAAGAATTTAAAAAAAATATGTCAGAGAGCAGCAAAACCGAAGAATTCCTGCAAAAGCTCGCGCCCTGCATCGAGCGAGGCGAGCTTGAGGAATGCGTTGAGGAGGCGGCGCGGGTGGCGAGGGAAATGGGGATAGGGGCGGAGGAGCTTTTGAATTTATCCAGGGCCATTAGCAAAGACTACGCATATGTACTTGGACTTGCAGCAACTCAGGGTCTAAGTGGAAAAGATAAAGCAAAAGCATATCTTGCTGTAGCTTATGCAGCGCAATATAGTGGTAAATTGAATGAAGCTGCATGCTTATTATGCGTTCTTGCTTGCATTAAGTGGCAGGAAAACCGAAGCTTTAGAACACTATAAAATAGCGATAGAAGTGCCTCCGAGATATCCACTGGAACATTTCAATTATGCCGTCCTTCTGGAAAAATTAGATATGATCACAGAAGCGGAGGAACACTATAAGAAAGCAATTAAGATAAATCCAGAATTTGCAGAAGCGCATAACAATTATGCAGTGCTGCTTACAGCCCTGAATAGGAAAGATGAAGCAGAGGAGCACTATAAGAAAGCACTTGAAATCAACCCGAATTTTGTAGAAGCGCATAACAATTATGCCAATTTTCTGAGACAAAAGATGCAGTTGCTTGAAGCAGAAAAAGAGGTATATATTGCTCTTCGAATTGAACCGCAAAACCCGTATTCTCTTGGAATTCTTGGTGATATCCTGGCAGACGAAGGCCTGGATTTTATCAAGTCAATAGAAGCATATGATGAAGCATTAGAAAATTCAGATCCTATGAAAGATTCTGTAATTTCAGAGATTCGTAATAATCTCGGGTGGATATATGTGCAATTAAGAAAATATAGCAAGGCGAAGGAAGAATTCAAAAAAGCTATTCATCTCGATCCCCTAAATGTTAAGGCTCGTCACAACCTCCGGGCGCTTGGCAAAATAGGGTTATATCTCGAGCAAGAAATATCTCAAGTCCAGAAATATCTTTCAATATTATTATCGTTATCCCTGATTGTACTTTTTTTTTCATTCCTTGTCTACAACAGGCCTTCTGAGACAGTTTTTGCTGCACAATCAATAACATTAGTTGCCTTATTAATTTTCATTCTCTTTTATCATCAAATTACAAAGTTTAAAGCAGGTGCAATTGAGTTTGAAAAAAGTACTGAGCTAAGAAGCCAATATATAGAAGACATCTCCCTCCGTGATCTCCGGGCACTGGTAGAAGCAATCCTGTGACACTAACGAACAGGCAAGGACTATTGAGCATCCTCCCGATGCCACGGACTTTGCGAAGCAGTCCTGGGTCGTTGACTAAAGACGATAGATTTTATGCTCGCATAAAACTTCAGAAAGCCCGAATTCTTCCTGGAAACTGAAATTCAGGCGTGCGGATAACTCAAGGATGAAAAACGCATCTACTGGCCAGAGTATAGCGAATCAAGATCGCTTTTTTTATACTGTTATGGATAAGTATATACGAATCTTAAGAGAAACAAATATTTAAATCATTTATCATTTAAAAATGAGTTCCGCTTTATTGAGGTTGTAAAATAATATGAAAACTATTATTCAAACGCATAAAGAAGACAAATATTACGTAGCAGTGGACTTGATAACGAATGTAGCGGATCAAGGACTGACAGAAGAAGAAGCTGTGAAAAATTTGAAAAAAGGACTCGAAGAGCATTACCAGATACTAATGGAGCTTGCCCCTAAAGATCAAAAGATCTCATTTTTAGATATTGAGGTCAAAAATATGTCCAGTTGGGATAATACTGGTGCGAGAGAAGGATAGGTTCTTATCTGTCGTTCGGGTTCTCATAGGCTTGGCGGGAGACTATAATATACTGCAGCACAGGGTCAAATATCATGTAGATCAAGTTCCTGTGGAAAGATGCCTTCCTGGATAGAACGCTTATTGCTGCCCAGAGCTCTGTGCTATCGAGGGAGAACTCAAACTTTACCGTTAATTTTTTCTTGTCTAAAGGACTCTTCAGGAAGCACATAGGTAAACCGCATGACTTTCCACAAATATACGGAACCGCGGATCGCTGGTATCTGCGTTCATCAGCGTTCATCTGCGGTTAAATGTGCGAATTGATATGCGGGATACAATAATCATTTAGATCAAACAATATAAGCGAAAGATTCACATGGCTGATAAATACGAAAAAGTAATAGAGCTGGCAAAGCGCCGCGGATTTCTGTGGAACTCGTTTGAACTGTACGGCGGCACTGCAGGTTTCTATGATTACGGTCCGCTTGGCGCCATGCTCAAGCGCCGAGTTGAGAACATCTGGAGGGATATATTTGTGATCAACGAAGGTTATTATGAGATCGAAGCTCCCACGATCGGTATCGAAGATGTTTTCATCGCATCAGGTCATGTGGGCGGTTTCTCTGATCCACTTACAGAATGCCAGAAGTGCAATGAAGCCTTCAGGGCAGACCATCTTGTCCAGGATATCGTAAATAATCCAGATACCATGAGCGCTGATCAACTCACAGAGGTGATCAGCAGGAACAATATCAAATGTCCTGAATGCGGAGGAAGACTGGGAAATGTATATGAATTCAATCTCATGTTCAAAACAAGCATAGGTCCTGGATCAAAGCGGACAGGATACCTTCGTCCAGAGACTGCGCAGGGGATGTTCGTTGACTTCCCGCGCCTCCTGAAGTTCTACCGCGATCATCTGCCCTTTGGAGCAACACAGATAGGAAAAGCCTACAGAAATGAGATCTCTCCAAGGCAGGGTGTGATAAGGCTTCGCGAATTCACGCAGGCTGAGGCAGAGATATTCATAGATCCGAGGGACAAGACGCACCCCGGATTCAGGGAGATCTGCGATATCGTGCTCAACTTCTACTCTCGAGAGGACCAGACCAGAGGAAGCATTCAAAAGATGAAAATCAAAGATGCGGTGGATAAGAGCATAATCGCTCATGAGTTCCTGGGATACTGCCTTGCATTGACATATCAGTTCCTGGTTCGCGTGGGGATAGCGCCTGAGAAACTTCGCTTCAGGCAGCACATGAAGGATGAGATGGCTCACTACGCAGCTGACTGCTGGGATGCCGAGATACTGAGCGAGCGCTTCGGCTGGGTCGAAGTCGTGGGAATCGCGGACAGGACAGATTATGATCTCAAGGCGCATGCAAAGCAGAGCAAGACCGAGCTAACAGTGTATGTGCCGTATGATGCTCCAAGAAAGGTTGAGCGCTCTGTCATCAAACCCAACATGGGCATCCTGGGTCCCAGGTTCAAAGGAAAAGCAGGAAGGATAGCAGATGTGCTGAGATCGCTTAAACCAGAAGAGATTTTGGGCGATACCATCGAAATCACGCTCGACGGCGAGAAGATAGAGATCGAAAAAGGTGCGGTTGCATTTGAAAGCTCTGTTGAGGAAGTGCACGGTGAAAACATCATTCCTCACGTGATAGAACCTTCTTTCGGGATAGACAGGATCACATATTCCCTTCTTGAGCATTCTTATTTCGAGGAAGAGGCTGCTGAAGAAGGAGAAGACAGAATGAGGATCGTGCTGCGGCTGCCGCCCGAAGCTGCACCTGTCCAGGCTGCTGTGCTCCCTCTTCTTGCGAGGGAGGAGCTCATAAAGCCGGCAGAGGAAATAATCAGGAAGCTGCGCAAAGCGGGCATACTTGCTGCCTATGATGATTCTGGAACCATCGGCAGGCGCTATAGAAGAAATGATGAGATAGGAACGCCATATTCAATAACAGTGGACTATCAGACACTCGAGGACAGCACTGTGACCATAAGGGACAGGGATTCGATGAAACAGGTGCGTGTGAGCATCAGTGACATCGCAGATAATATTCATGACCTTGTATGCAGCGGGAAATCCTTTGAAGATGCTGGCAGGAAAGTGTAGAGTCCCGGATGATTCCGCTATTTCTGGTCGAGCTGCGAAGAAAAGCGTTTCATGCGACAGGTTCCTTAATCCCGATCGTTTATTATTTCCTGAGCAGAGAAACAGCAGTGATAGGGCTTTCGGCTATCAATGCCGTGCTTTTGCTGATCGAGTGGCTGCGTCTTAACGATAAAATAAAGCTTCCGGAAATACTGCTGCGTCCTCATGAGAATAAGGAGGTTGCTGCGTACATCTATTTCCAGATCGCAGCATTGATATCCATTCTTGCCTTTGAAAAAACGATCGCCATTGCTGCGATCCTGATGCTTGCGCTCGGGGATGCCACATCAGGGCTTGCAGGTACAGTGATAACAGGAGGGAACGTACGCGATCAAAACGCAAGAAAATTAGCATTCAAGCCTCTTCCCATAATAGCTGTAATGTTCGGGATATGTGTTCTGATCGGTCTTGTTCTCCTGAGTCTGCCGCCTGCTCCAGATATGATCTATGTGCCCTTCCATGTATATGCAGCTGGCGCGATCGGAGCTGCGCTGGGGGATGCAATACCTGTGCGGATTCTGGGAAGAAGGATAGACGACAACCTTATCATACCGCTTGTGTCTGGATCATTTATGACAGCTGTGATGTGGCTCTTTTAGCTGCATAAAAATAATTTAAATGATTTTTCATTAAAAATCTGGAATAAGACATAAATTAAACCGAATAATTTAAGTAGATGCTCTCTTATTTTGGGAAAGCTAAAACGAATGGCTATTATTGCATCGCATTTAGAGGAATTGAATGACAAGAGCTGAAATTTTATCTGGCATCAAACAGGCTGAAGATGAGGCTAAAGCTTTGGTCGCACAGGCAAATGAAACCAAAACTCGAAAAATATCGGAAGCTCTGGTTCAATCCAGAGAGATCATCAGAAATGCAGAGGAAGAAGCCCGGAAGTACGCAGAATCTGAAATAAGCAGGGCAAAAAAAGTCATTAAAGAAGAGAGAGAAAAGATCATAGGAAAGGGCAGAGGAGAAGCTGAAGAAATAAAAAAGAAGTCGGAAAAGAATATACCAGAAGCTACAAAATTTATTTTGACAGAATTCGAGAGGGCGCTGGATGCTTAAACCCACAAAAATGACAAGGGTCGTGATCGCGGGCACGAAAGATGTCATGGAACCAACCATTTCCACGCTTCACAGATTGAACGTTCTGCATATAAAGGACTATAAGGAAGAGAACGAAGATTTCAGGATAGGAAAACCCTTGAAACCGGCTTCAAGGCTTTCTGAACACCTTCTCTCTTTAAGGGCGATATCGAACCAGCTGGGCATAGCAGAAAAAGAGCCGCAAGTCAAACAGAGTTCAAGCGAACTGCCTTCCATGGTTGATGAAAAAATCACGAACCTGCAGAGAGAGGTCTCATCCAGATCCGATGAATTAAGGAAGATCGAATTCAATATCAAGGAAAAAGAAGATCTCATATCTGAGGTCAGACCTTTTTTCGGACTTCCGTTATCAATTGACGAATACCATGGATATGAGACTTTAAAGGTCTATGTCGGATATATAGATGCGGACATAGTCCCGAACCTCTCCAGAATAACGGACAAATTTGAATTATTTACAGGAGAATTCGAAAAAAGAAAGATTCTTGCTGTCTTTGTTCCAAAAATCTTTGAAACAGAGGTCACAAAACTGCTCCAGGAGGAGCGAACGTACGTTGAATTGAAAATCCCTGAATTAACGGGCAACCCTCCTGTCATATACGAAACCCACACAAAAGAAGTTTCTGATCTTAAGGAGAAATACTCCTCCATAAAATCACAGCTTGATAATATCAAGAAAGACTACTCTGAGTTCATACTGGCTGCGGACGAGTTCCTCTCGATAGAAACCCAGAAGGCTGAAGTCCCCCTGAGATTCGCAACAAGCGCAAATGCGTTCATAATTGACGGATGGGTACCGTCGGATCAATACGGTGAAATAGAATCCGAACTGCAAAAAAGTGCTGGCGGACAGGTATATCTCACCAGGCTTGAGGAAGCCGGGGACGATGAGATACCCATAAAGCTGCATAATCCCGCGCCAGCAAAACCGTTTGAACTCCTGATCGACACCTTTGCAACGCCCAAATATCATGAGATAGACCCCGCTGCTGTGGTATTCATCACATTCCCGCTGTTTTATGGAATCATGCTTGGAGATGTGGGATACGGCATCATAGTGGCTGCTCTGGCTCTTATTATCAAAAATAAATTCAAGAGTGGAGCGCTCAATGCACTTGCATTGATATTATTATTTTCAGCAGTGCTATCGGTACTGTTCGGAGTGATCTACGGGGAATTCTTTGGTTTTCCGATTTTCAATATAGAGGTACATGGAAAACTGGAACAAGGATTGCTGGGGATCGCCGGACCTGCGCTGGCTGAATTTCATCTGCCTGTCCACAGGTTCGAGTCTGTGCAATCTCTGCTTCTTATAACCCTGATAATAGGTATTTTACATATTTTGGCCGGACTCGTGATCGGCTTTCGGAACATCGCAATAGAACATGATCTAAAACACGCAATTTTCGAGAAAGGGAGCTGGATGATGATTTTGATGGGCGGAATTGCAGCAATAGCTAAAATAATGCCAGCTTTGATGTCAGAGACACCTGTGCAGTCAAATGATCCGGTTTTTGCAGGGGGCATTGGACTGGCTATAATAGGAGTGGGACTTTTAATAAAAGGAGAAGGATTCATCTCGATAATGGAGATCCCCACGCTCCTGAGCAATGTCCTGTCATATGCAAGGATACTGGCAATAGGTTTATCCTCGGCAGGAATAGCTCTGGCAGTAAACACGCTTTCCATGGACCTGTTCATCAGACCTCATGGAGTACTGCTCGGAGGCGGGATCGGTCTTGCCATCGTGGGCGTGGTGATCCTGTTCATCGGGCATTTGATCAACCTGGCACTGGGAATCATAGGTCCTGGGCTTCACTCGCTCAGGCTTCAGTATGTGGAATTTTTCACTAAGTTTTATGAAGGCGGAGGTACTAAATACATCCCCTTTGGTTATAATAGAAAATATACGGAGGAATAATAAAAATGGTAGATCCATCACAGATGGGAATGGTAGCAGTTGGAGCAGGATTGGCAGTAGGTCTCGCAGGAATAGGCGCAGGCCTCGGAGAACAGGCGATAGGTGCAGCGGCAGTAGGCGCAATGGCTGAGGACGAGAAGTTCTTTGGCAAAGGCCTGTTGATGACCGTTATCCCTGAGTCCATTGTAATATTTGGACTGGTGGTATCATTGATATTGCTGTTCGTGTTCTAAGGAAAAATATGGGACTTGAAGCGATAATTGAAGAGATCAAAGCCAAAGGTAAGGCTGAAGCTGACAGGATCAGCGGAGAAACCTATAAAGAAGTCTCAAAGATAATTGCAGATGCCCAATCTCAGGCTGAAAAGATCAAAACAACAAGACAGGAAGCTGTCAGGAAAGAGATCGAAAGATTGAGGCAGCAGGAAATATCAAGTGCACACCTTGAAGTGAAAAGGGCGGTGCTCAATGCACGAAAGGAGATACTTGATCAGGTATACGAGGCTTCAAAAGATTCAATAAGCAAATTCCCGGAAGAGAGGAACCAGAAGCTTTTGAAATCAGTTATCGCGAAAAACGAGGCAAATAATACAAAAATATATTCCAGGGAAAAGGATAGATCCATAGTCAACAACCTTACAAAACTCAATTATGCCGGCGACATTAACTGCATCGGCGGCGTTATTATCGAGAACAAGGATGGGACAGAGTATCTGGATTTAAGATACGAGACGATTTTGAAAAATGCCAGTGAGCAATCATTAAAACAGGTCTCAGATATCCTGTTCAGGTGAAAAAAGAATGGGTATTTCAAATAACGTCAAATACGCATATATCGTTGCCCGGGTCCGGGCCATGAAAGGGAAACTCATTCCAAAGGAAATGTACCCGAAGTTCCTCAACATGGAAATACCTGAGATAACGCGTATTATCGGAGAGTCTGAATACAAGAAAGATGTTGATGAACTCGGGAAAAAATACAGGAGCACAGACCTGATCGAACACGCGTTGAACCAGAACCTTGCACTGACGTACCGTAAATTGATAGAAGTATCGCAGAACGAAGCCAACTATTTGATCACGGAATATCTTCGCTCCTGGGACATCTGGAACATAAAGACCATCATCAGAGGAAAATTTTCAGGAGCAAGCGAGGAGGAAATACTTGAAGATGTCGTATCAGGAGGTCAGTTAAGATACAGGGATCTATCCGAGATCGTCAAGATCGGTACCGTGGAAGGAGTAATAGCAGCTTTCGCAAAAACACCTTACTATCCAGCGCTTGAAGGATACAAAGGTGATCTGGCAGAGATCGAGAACGCTCTTGATAGAATGTATTATTCCAACCTGATAAAAGCCGTGGTAACTACAGGGAATAGATTATTCCTGAAATTCCTGAAAACAGAGATTGATCTTAAAAATCTCAAGATGCTTTTCAGAATGAAGCGTGCAGGTATGGAACGCGACGAGATGATCAAGCTTCTTATCCCTGGAGGTATGGAGTTCAAGGAAAGCGACCTTGCCAGGCTTGCGTCCCTGCCCATGGGCGAGTTCGTACGCGCACTTGAAGAATATTCTTACTGGGAGTCTATATCTGATATCAGCGGGGAACTGACCTCTCTCATGAATATCGAAACGCGTCTTGACAAATACGGGCTTGTGTACGCATCACAGATATCTTATTATTATCCGCTTTCCATCCTGCCCATCCTTGATTATATAGTCAGTAAGAAAATCGAAGTTGACAACCTCAGGATAATCGTGCGCGGAAAAGAAATGAATCTTTCAGAAGATATCATAAAATCCCATCTGGTGATGTAGATGGAAATAGCAGTCGTTGGAAGCAGTGATTTTGTGCTTGGATTCAGGCTTGCAGGGATACGAAAAACCCATGACGCCACGTCGGAAGATCTAGAATCCAGAATCGAGAGCGTGCTAAAGGACAGAACGGTGGGAATTCTTGTGATACATAATGATGATATGAAAAAACTGTCTTTACAGATGCAGAGAATACTTGATGATTCTGTTGAGCCCACTGTGATAGCGATCGGTGGAAAAGGCGAGAGCACGAACATGAGGGATAAAATAAAACAGGCTGTGGGTGTTGATCTATGGAAATAATGATAATACATCCCGGAATTAATTCTGGGGACTTATGAGAAGGTGTTTTTGAAAATGAATGCAAAAGGTAAAATTTATAGAATATCAGGACCCGTCGTTATCATAAGCGGTTTGAACACCAGAATGTACGATGTGGTCAAGGTCGGTAATGAAGGATTGATGGGCGAGGTTATCGGTATAGAAGGTGACAAATCCACGGTACAGGTTTATGAGGAGACATCAGGCGTAAGACCGGGAGAGCCTGCTGAGAATACGGGCATGCCGCTGTCAGTGGAACTTGGACCCGGTCTTCTTGAGAGCATATATGATGGGATCCAGCGTCCGCTTCCTGTCCTGAAAAGCACCATGGGCGACTTTATAAAACGAGGGGTGTTTGCAAACGGGCTATCAAGAGAAAAAGAGTGGGATTTTGTACCTGTGGTCAAGAAAGGGGATAAGGTGAGCGGTGGAAGCATAATAGGCACTGTTCGGGAAACGCAGAACATCGAACACAGGATACTGGCTCCTCCGAATGTTTCTGGCACGGTTGAAGAAATAAAGAAGGGGAAATTCAAGGTTGATGAGGTGATATGCACACTCAGCGGGGGAAAGAATCTTATGATGATGCAGAAATGGCCTGTGAGAAAACCAAGGCCAGTGGGCAAGAAGCTGATGCCAAAGACCCCGCTGATCACAGGGCAGCGAATCCTTGACGGGCTTTTCCCGGTGGCAAAAGGAGGGACCGCTGCAATCCCGGGTCCATTCGGATCCGGAAAAACCGTGACACAGCAGCAGCTTGCGAAGTGGAGCGATACCGAGATCGTGGTCTATATCGGGTGCGGTGAGCGAGGCAATGAAATGGCAGATGTACTGAACGAATTCCCTGAGCTTGAAGACCCCAAGACTGGGCGGCCTTTGATGGAAAGGACTGTGCTCATCGCGAATACCTCGAACATGCCTGTGGCAGCAAGAGAAGCTTCTGTTTATACAGGGATCACGATAGCCGAATACTACAGGGACATGGGATATGACGTTTCTTTGATGGCGGATTCGACTTCAAGATGGGCAGAGGCAATGAGAGAGATCTCATCAAGACTTGAGGAGATGCCTGGGGAAGAGGGGTATCCTGCATATCTTGCGGCAAGATTATCAGAGTTCTATGAGCGTGCCGGCAAAGCCAGCACTCTTTGCGGAAGGGAAGGTTCGATCACCGTCATAGGAGCAGTCTCCCCTCCTGGAGGCGATTTCTCAGAACCTGTCACACAGAACACCCTGCGTATCGTGAAAGTGTTCTGGGCACTTGATGCAAAACTTGCCCAGAGGCGGCATTTCCCTGCAATAAACTGGCTCAACAGCTATTCACTGTACTCAAAGGCACTCGGGGACTGGTACAATGAAAACGTATCACCTGAATGGATAAAACTCAGGAATGACGCAATGGAGTTATTGCAGAAAGAGGCTGAACTTCAGGAGATAGTCCAGCTCGTTGGCTCGGATGCCCTGCCTGAAGATCAGCAATTGACGCTTGAAATAGCCAGAATGGTGAGGGAATATTTCCTGCAGCAGAATGCATACCATGAAGTTGATACATTCTGTCCGATGGACAAACAGTACAGGCTGCTGAAGGCAATCACTGTATGGGGCAACAAAGCCCATTCTGCACTTGAAAGCGGAAGTCCTATCGAAGAAATCCTGAAATCGAAATCAAAAGATGACCTTGCAAAGGTCAAATTCGAAAAGGATTTCGAAGGCGCGATTTCTGCGATCTCAAAGAGCATGGACGAGGAATTCAGGAAACTCGGAGGCAGGTAACATGATAAAGGAATACAAGACGATCAGAGAAATCGCAGGTCCGCTTGTCTTTGTTGAGAAGACAGAGCCTGTGGGTTACAATGAACTTGTGCAGATCACCCTGCCTGACGGCACAACCAAGAGAGGTCAGGTACTCGATACATCCGAGGATGTGGTGGTTGTTCAGATATTCGAAGGATCCGGCGGGCTTAACAGAGAAGCAAGTGTCAGATTCACAGGCGAGACCATCAAGCTCCCGGTATCAATAGATCTTCTTGGAAGGATCCTTTCAGGTTCTGGTGAGCCGCTGGATGGCGGGCCCAGAATCGTGCCTGAGGAAAGGCTTGAGATCACAGGTGCAGCAATAAACCCTTATGCGCGTCTTCCACCGAAAGAATTCATCCAGACAGGCATCTCCACAATTGACGGGATGAACACCCTTGTGCGCGGTCAGAAACTTCCAATATTCTCTGGCTCAGGTCTGCCTCATAATGAGATTGCACTGCAGATCGCAAGGCAGGCAAAAGTGCGAGGATCACAGGAGCAGTTCGCGGTGGTGTTCGCTGCGATGGGCATCACCAATGAAGAGGCACAGTATTTCATGAGCGACTTTGAGAGGACAGGAGCGCTTGAGAGAGCCGTGGTATTTCTTAATTTAGCAGACGACCCGGCTGTGGAAAGGCTTATCACGCCAAGACTTGCGCTCACAGCAGCAGAGTACCTTGCGTACAAGCATGACATGCATGTGCTTGTTATCCTTACTGATATCACGAACTACTGTGAAGCGCTGCGTCAGATGGGTGCGGCGCGAGAGGAAGTACCTGGCAGGCGAGGCTACCCCGGATACATGTACACAGACCTTGCCTCGCTGTATGAGCGCGCCGGCGTTGTCAAAGGAAGAAAGGGCTCGGTGACGCAGTTCTCGATATTATCCATGCCTGGAGACGATATCACCCACCCGATCCCTGATCTCTCGGGGTATATCACAGAAGGGCAGATCGTGATCTCAAGGGAACTGCACAGGAAAGGCATTTACCCACCTGTAAATGTGCTGCCTTCGCTTTCAAGATTGATGAACTCAGGCATAGGTGCAAGCAGGACAAGGGAAGATCATAAACCTGTCTCTGACCAGCTGTACGCTGCTTATGCAGAGGGCAAGGATCTGAGAGGACTGGTCGCTATCGTGGGCAAGGATGCACTCTCGGATAGAGACAAGAAGTTCCTTGAGTTCGCTGACATGTTCGAGGACAGGTTCGTGCGCCAGGGCATGGATGAGAATAGAGACATAGAGACCACGCTTGAATTAGGCTGGGATCTTCTCTCAGCACTTCCTGAAGCACAGCTCACAAGGATAGATGACAAGTACATCCAGAAATATCACCCTGCTCATAAAGGAAAGGAAAAGAAAGAATAATATGGCGATCAAGGACACTGTAAAGCCCACACGTTCGGAATTGATCGAGCTAAAGAAGAAGATCAAGCTCAGCCAGAGCGGGCACAAGCTCCTCAAAATGAAGCGCGATGGGCTTATTCTTGAGCTTTTCGCGATCCTTGAGAAGGCAAAGGATGTGAGAGCTGAGGTTGAGAAGCAGTTCACATTAGCTTCACAGAAGCTTGCGATCGCGAAGACGGTTGAGGGTGTGGTGGTGGTGAAATCCACTGCGTTTGCTTTGAAAGATGTACCGAAACTTGAACTTGAGAGCAAGAACGTGATGGGGGTTGTGGTTCCCAAGATCGAGGCTTCAAGCGTCCATAAGAAGCTGGATGAGCACGGGTACGGCATCATTGGCACAAGCTCGCGTATCGATGAAGCAGTGGATGCCTATGAGATCATGGTCGAGAAGATCATTCTTGCGGCTGAGATCGAGACCACGATGAAGAAGCTGCTTGAGGATATCGAGAAAACAAAGCGCAGGGTGAATGCCCTTGAGTTCAGGGTAATACCGGAGCTTACTGAAGCCAAGGATTTCATCGTGCTGCGGCTTGAAGAGATGGAACGCGAGAATACGTTCAGGCTGAAAAGAATAAAAGGATAGGGTTCAGTTGAATTGATAACATAGATGTCACTTTCATTCGATCCTACCGCAAAGCTTATAAGTAAAAAAAGCTAATTGAAATTTGGGAGCATTTCAATCAGAGAGAGGACTGAGGACAGCCAGACATTGCTTTAAAGCAATTCTTTTATTTTCAAAAGTAAGCTCTCTGAATTTTCAATAACTGATAGTGCAGCGCTCTCAAATAAGGGTAGAAGGTGACATATATGAATAGAAAATTGGTATTTGTGCTGCTGCTCTCTGCAGCAGCAGTTATGGTGGGATTACCTCAGGCTTTAGCAGCTCAGTCTGTTAACGTAAGTATAGCAGGCTTTGCCTACAATCCAGCAGAAATAACAATATCTAAAGGAACTACTGTGATCTGGACACAGAATGATGCTGCGAACCATACAGTAACAAGCGACACAGGTCTTTTTGATTCAGGCAATCTCACCACAGGGCAGACTTTTAGCTTGACATTCAATGAAATCGGGACATTCAAATATCACTGCACAATTCATCCATTTATGAAGGGAACGGTGAACGTGATAGAGATGCAGCAAAGATTCAACATCTCTGGTTACAAGATCAACAGTACGGATAACAATGGATCAGGAATACCTGACTGGAAGATCATGCTCCTGGACAGCACAACAGGAATGGAGATCGCGAATACCACAACAGACGATACCGGATCCTACATGTTCATGGATCTTGCAAATGGTACTTACACTGTGACAGAGGAAATGAAGACAGGGTGGATGAATACAAGCCAGATGGAACAGATGGTTACCGTGGATGGTATGGATGTAATGAACGTGAACTTCTCGAATGCATTGATGCCTCCACAGCCGATGTTCAACATCTCTGGCTACAAGATCAACAGTACGAATAACAATGGATCAGGAATACCGAACTGGAAGATCATGCTCCAGAACACCACAACAGGTATGGAGATCATGAACACCACAACAAACGATACCGGGTTCTACGGGTTCATGGGTCTTGCAAACGGGACTTACAATGTGACAGAGGAAATGAGGACAGGGTGGATGAACACAAGCCCGATGGTGCGGATGGTTACCATAACCGGCATGGGTGTAATGAACGTGAATTTCACGAATGCATTGATACCATCAGCACCAGCTCAAGATTTCACAGCAGACCTCTCGGGAAGTGAGGAAGTACCACCTGTAATTACATCAGCTACGGGTCAGGCAATATTTAACCTTAACAGCCTGCACTTCAAGCTCACTGTTTCCAACATTACAAACATCACAGCCGCACATATACATCTTGCACCCGCAGGTCAGAATGGCAATATCGTGGTGTTCCTGTATCCCGGACCTATGATAAGTGGCAGGTTCGACGGTGTGCTTGCCGAGGGTAATATCACAGAGGCAAATCTAACTGGCCCTCTATCAGGACTGCCTCTCAGTGCTCTGATAGATAATATGACGGCTGGCAATACTTACGTTAACGTCCATACCTCGCAGAACCCGGCAGGTGAGATCCGTGGACAGATAATGCCTACACAGATACCTGTACAGACATTCAACATCTCTGGCTACAAGATCGACAATGCTGGCGGCATGGGAATACCGAACTGGAAGATCATGATCCAGAACACGACAACAGGTATGGAGATCATGAACACCACAACAAACGATACAGGATTCTACAGGTTCATGGGTCTTGCAAACGGGACTTATAATGTGACAGAGGAAATGAAGACAGGATGGATGAACACAAGCCCGATGGTGCAGATGGTTACTATAAATGGTATAGACAAGTCAAATGTGAATTTCACAAATGCTCTGATACCTCCGACAGGCGGCAGTATCTCAGGCATGAAGTTCAACGATCTCAACAATAATTCAGCGAAGGACACGAACGAACCCGGACTTGGAAACTGGACAATCAATCTAAAAGATCACAATGGCAGCACTGTAACTGCGACTACAGACAATAATGGTAACTATACTTTCAGCAATCTGACACCAGGCAACTATACTGTGGCAGAGGTTCTCAAGACAGGCTGGATACAGACATTCCCGACAAATGGAACTTATAATGTAACCATCACAGGTAATGAAAGTATAACAGGTAGAGACTTCGGCAATAACCTGTCTGTGCCGCTGCCACTTGGTGTTACTGCTGTACGTACAATCGAGAAAGAATCTCTGCGTTCAGGAGAATCAACCAATGTCACTGTTAATATCAGCAGCACTTCAAGCCAGGCATTATCCCTTCAGGAAATTATCCCGGCAGGATGGAATTTGACAAGAATTTCGGATGATGCGGATGCTTTCAAGAGCAGCACCAATGAGTGGGTATGGTTCAGTGTGACGCCAGGAATCAACAAGACAGTTGTCTACAGGCTGACTGCGCCAGGCAATGCCACTATTGGAACGTATCACATTAACGGAACAGTAACCAACTCAAGTGGAGTGATAGCAGTTGTGCAGGGAGATAGCACCATCACATTTGATATTCTGGCGTATTACAGGAGACTTGGCAGTGATCCCAATAGAGTGGAGACCACGGATGTGTTAAGAGCCATAGATGACTGGAAAAACAGCAGAGCGCCGGCTGGATTTGAGCGCCCGATAACAACGCAGGAGCTGCTCGCCTTAATTGAGGAATGGCTTATGAGTTGAGCAAAACAATCAGAAAAGACTCATGGTTAATCCCGCCACTTAAGTGGTGGGATACTTTTCACTTTTTATAGTGTAAATGGAAAGGTTATCGGAAAATAGATTCAGTATAAAAATATAAATATACGTCAATAAATATGAAGAAATATATAAGTATAGCATTTGTGGGAATGCTTCTTCTGATTCCTACCGTACTGGCAGAACCTTCAGCTTCTGCTTCAAGGAGTATTGAGCATAAGAACCTGACTGCAGGTGGCTCAACACATGTGACTGTCACAATATCAAGCAGTCTCAGCCAGCCGTTATCACTTATGGAAACACCGCCTTCCGGTTGGAAACTTGTAAGGGTTTCTGATGACGCAATTAACTTTAAGAACAGTACCAATGAATGGGTATGGTCAAAAATAGATGCTGGAATGACCAAGACAGTAGTTTACAGACTGGATAGTCCCTCAAATGCAAACCCTGGAACCTATAATATTAAAGGCAGTATCACCAATTCCAGCGGGATAATTGCAAGTGTGACAGGAGAGAGCACTGTAGATGTAATTACCCC
This sequence comes from Candidatus Methanoperedens sp., assembly GCA_027460465.1. Lineage (GTDB taxonomy): Archaea > Halobacteriota > Methanosarcinia > Methanosarcinales > Methanoperedenaceae > Methanoperedens. The sequence goes on from JAPZAV010000054.1 coordinate 25,757, forward strand.
AAGAGTAATCTCTTCAGGATCGACAACATGGACCGCAACACCTACTGCAACAGTGAAAACAACATCGAATGTAACGCCCACTGCAGCGGTGACTTCAACACCAACCGCATCAGTAACTATAACACCAGCAGTAACCACACCAGTAGTGACCACAGCCGCCCCGGGATTCACTTCGCTTATTACTATTGCAACGGTAGTAGGTATGATAATGCTGTTACTCCATAGAAGGAGATATAAATAGGGTAGTACAAACGTTCGTGTCAGCAGGTGCCATTATAAAGGAAGATTGCTGCTGATCCATGCATTTATTTTTAATGACCTTTATATACTATAAAATGCATTTAATAATGCTGTCTGGGAATGAAAGAAAATGGCTTAAGATAAAATTCTCTTGATATACTTTTCATATACCGAAGGTTCTACGACCTTGGCAGCCCAGGACTTAAGAACCTCGCCCCTGTTTATCACAGCAGTGAGAGGCAGTTTTTTCTCCCCTGCATCTTCATGAAAAATGATATGATAAAGCGACCCGCCTTCAGGGGTGTCATCTGTGATCTCGATGATATCAATACTTTTTCCATATTTTCTTG
>JAPZAV010000055.1 GCA_027460465.1 Candidatus Methanoperedens sp.
TGTGGAAAAAACGCTCCCCCTTCAAACCATAGTTTTTCGTCTCTATAAACAACCAGTGGAAAAACAGGAAAATAAGGAAAACGCCCCCTCCTATCAGTAAAAATGGCGAGGATCTCTCGATTATCTCCTTTATTTCAGGTTTATCGCTAAGAGTGGCTGTAAGGGCATTAATAGGTCCAAGGGACGGATTTGTTGCCCAAACGATTAACCACGGGAGCAATCCCCTGACTGCAAAAACCGCTATGAATAAACCGTATATTAAAAACCACCGCCTTGCTTTAGCCGACATTGTCGAAAGCACTTCTGCGTTGATTACTGCATTATCGATGCTGACAATAACCTCAAAAAGAATAAGACCTATAACAATCAAAATAATTGAAAAAATTTCCATATAAAATCTTTTTATTGTGATTAATTTTAAGGCTACCGTGCAATTCTTGAGAGGCGGTGCACCCGCTTTACCATGTTGGGGTGCGTGCTCATGAGTTCCATGATCTTATCTGATGTGCTGACCTTTAACTTTTTGGTAGAGAGCATCATCAGCTCATTCTGGTCTATCGTCCCGCTCATGTCCCTGTCTATCTGAGAAAGTTCCCTGATCTCTGCCATGGCGCGGGAGGGATCGTTCACAAAAAAGGCTTTCAGACCTTCAGTATGCCTGAGCTCTTCCTTATCCATTCTGGCGCTCCCGTACACCAGTTTGTAGAGCGCAGATGCAAGATTGTGGGGAGCATTGCCGAGTTTAACGCTCCTCTCATCAGCATAGTATTCCCTGATCCTGGAAGCATAGAGTACCAGAAGGTTGGTGATAAAATACATCAGGAAGGCGAAGATGCCTATAATTATGATGTTCCCGCGGTCGCGTCCTCCTGAGAGCATGGTGCTCCAGGCGATGTACCACATTATCATAGGTATTACACTGAGCGTGGTGATCACAGCAACGTCCCTGTGCTTGAGATGAGCTATTTCATGACCTATCACCGCTTTTAGCTCGTCAGGTGATAGCAGGCGCATTATCTGCTCTGTGACGCACACCCTGCCGTCGCTTTTCCATCTGCCAAAGGCAAAGGCATTGGGGATAGGGATACTGGCAATTCCAATTCGCGGTTTTGGGATACCTGCTCTCTGTGCCATCTCTGCTACCATGCGGTGGAGTAAAGGATACTCTGATTCTGAGACATATCTTATTCTCATGCTCCATTCGACCATCTTTGGACCTATCAGGTACTGAATCAAAAGCAATGCAGAAGCAAGCCCTCCATAGAATGCGAAGCTTGATATGCCCATGGAGCTCGCAACCAGTGTAACCATTGCATAAACAATGGCGAACATCAATCCGAGCAGTAAATATAATCTAATTTGAAGCCACAATTTTTTTCACCTTTTATGCTCCGATATAGTCAGCAGGGTTTAAAAATGTTATCATAATTACTAATAAAAAGTAAAAAACATGAACAATCATAATAGGAGGAATGATATCCACATACCTGGCTGCCTGCTGAACAAGAGTACAGCCATTATTACAAAATATGATAAATTATTTAAACTGGCAAAACGGATTAACCCTGCTATGGAATTAATAGGAAAAGGCAAAGCAAAGGATATCTACCTTGCTGACAGCGGCGATATTATCTTCGAGTTCACAGATAGAGTGACGGCTTTCGATGGCGCGAAAAAGGCAGAATATCCTCACAAAGGAGAGGTGTGCTGCAGCCTGGCAGCTTACTGGTTCAAGATACTTAAAAAAGAAAGTGTGCCCACTCATTTTAAAGAAAAAATAGGCGCTAACAGAATGAAAGTTGCAAAACTTGATATTCTGCAGCATATATTGAGATTTTCAATCGAATAACAAAAGATTGAATTCTGGGATGATAGATATAGACGAACCGACAGAAAGGATCCTGACAAATGGAGGCATAAATAACGCTCGTCCTGACTTCCAAAGAAATAAGGAAGGCTGCTGAGATCATAAGAGCCGGAGGAACGGTTGCTTTTCCTACGGAAACAGTGTATGGACTGGGTGCAGATGCCCTGAACAGCGATGCAGTGGCGAAAATATTCAAAGCAAAAAATCGCCCTGCTGATAACCCTCTTATCGTGCATGTATCCTGCATCGAGATGCTCAATATGGTTGCAAGAGAGGTTCCGCCTGCAGCTGAAGATCTTATGACATCCTTCTGGCCTGGTCCTCTTACCATTGTCTTGAAGCGCAGGAGTATAGTGCCGGATATTGTCACCTGTGGGCTTGATACGGTTGCGGTCAGAATGCCGGCTCATGATACTGCGCTTGCCCTCATAAAGGAGGCAGGAGTACCTATCGCCGCACCCAGCGCCAACCTATCGGGAAGACCCAGCCCCACAAGGGCTGAGCATGTAATAAATGACATGGAGGGAAGGATAGATGCGGTCATCCAGGGAGAAGAGAGCAGGATAGGTATAGAATCCACTGTCATCGACCTCACGGTCAAGCCGCCTGCTCTGCTGCGCCCCGGAGGTCTGGGTCTTGAGGATATCATTGAGGTCATTGGCGAGGCAGAAGTTTCAGGAGATCCCCTAAGATCTCCTGGCATGCGCTATACCCATTACTCTCCAAAAACGAGGCTCGTGCTTGTGGAGGGCAGGCGAGAATGCGTGCTTTCCGGGATCAACCGCCTTTTGCAGAAGTACAGAGAGCAGGGACTGAAAGCAGGAGTACTTGCAAGCAAAGAGAGCGCGCCGTACATAGAATGCAATGCCAAATACGTGCTCGGAAGCGTTAATGATCTTGAAGAGGTTGCAAGCAGGCTTTTCCTGGGGCTTCGATTTCTGGATGAGGCTGATCTTGACATCGGAATAGCGGAAGGGGTATTTCCTGAGATAAGAGAAGGCAGAGCTATCATGAACCGGCTGAGAAAAGCAGCAGAAGAAACATTATGGTCTGGATGAAGCAGGTTCTGATCTATCCTGACAGGTTCTTTGGCGAACGATCTGAGATGGGCACCAATCTGAAAGTCCCATTCTTTATCGTACTTATTGTGGCCGTGATCAATGCAATCGACAATGTGGTTCTGGTTCATGCGCTCACGTACAGGTTGTCGGGTTATGTGGTGCTGTTTAAGGTTTTATTTATCGCAATCATCGCCATTAGAACCCTCGTCATTCCGTTTATAGAGTGGGCATTCTATGCAGGGATTTTCTATGTTATCTCGATGTTATTCAGGGGAGAAGGTTCTTTCAAACGTGTATTTGAATTTACCGGATATGGTTTCATCCCGTACATTATCATCCAGCTTATGGGATTTGCAGTTACCATGACCATTTTTCCAGAAATTACAGCGCTCCCGGAATCCTGGATTGAAAATCCAGAAATTTTGAAGCAAATGATTATCCAGAATCAATTGATGACGGTATCCAGCATTATCACAATTTTTCTCATGCTGTGGAGAGCTTATATATGGATATTCGGGATAAAGCATGCACGAAATATCTCAACAAAGCATGCGATGATCACGGTAGGTATACCGGTGGGGATTGGATTAATAATCATTATAGCTGCAAGGTTTTTCAATTTTCTATCCATGTTTTAATTATAGTCTCTTTCATCAAAGCCCGGCAGGAAAATGGATATAGAATAATCGCGATCGCAGTTGATCCTGAGAAAGAATTTCAGGACCTCAAAGTATGGCGCTGAGAACATCCTAAGTTCCCAAATTTCTTGGGCATTATGATGCCAGCAAATACGGAATTTGATAAATTTATAGTGCCTGTATAGACATTTTACATACGTCATCGGTTAAGAGAAAAAAATGGGATGGAACACAGATTCCACGGATAACACGGATTGGCACGGATGATAAAATATCCGTAGGTATCCGTCAAATCCGTGCCATCCGTGTTCTATTTCAACTAAGGATCGAGAAACGCTTGATAGTGCTCTGGAAAAAGAAAACATGCGTACGACTTCGAAAATCTGCGGCGCCCTGAGCGGCGATAAGCAAGTTCAGGCGCAGATCGAGAAGATAAAGGTGTATAAGGGGGTTCAGATAATAGAGGGACAGAAATGAATAGAAAAAATGAGATTTCAGTAAAACTCAAGAGCATATTAAAAGAAATGAACCTGAAATACTCCAAAATCCTATTATTCGGAAGCCGTGCGAGGGGAGATTTCAGAGATGAAAGCGACTGGGATTTCATGATAATCCTGAAGAAACCTCTGGATGCAAAAACAAAAAAAGAACTGTGGTTTGATATTTATAAAAGGATGCATGAGTTTATTCGATATAATTTTGAAGGATGTTGAATCTTTTGAAGAGGAAAAAACCATTGCAAATACCATCTCTAATGAAGTCTATTTGGAAGGGGTAAAAGTCAGACCACCAGGCTTTTGCATAATCCCACCACAAATTCTGCATTCTTGACAGCCTCCTGAGCATCAAGTCTTGTATACAGGTTCGAAGGAGGCAGGTTCAATTCACTATCACCATACATACTTGACTCACGTTCTCTTCTCAATTCCCTCGATATGAGAGTAAGGCGATCGATGTTTCCGATGAACCAGGCAGGAAATCTTTTTGACTCATTCTTGAATATTATTCCTACATCGTGCCATTTAGGCGGCTCTATCCCTACATAACGTAAGGCGCCTTTTAACGATAATTCCACACATTCCTGAGACTGGCGCACAGCGTACGCAAAATGCTCCTTTTCCAGGGCCAGGCGCGCTGTTTCTAATCGTATTCCCCCTTCTTCCAGATAACTTTCCGCCATATCTTTACTATTCAATGACCACTACCTCTCCATACCTTAATCCCGGTTTCAAATCCCAGTACCATTTCTTGCCTACGGAAACTCTCTTTGCGCCCTGTTTTTTCAAGCTCGTCCTGAGTTTGTCAAGGATTTTCTTGAAGAAATCTCCAGCATCATAAAGAATCACTGCATCCCCCACCATATCCAGATAGAGGGGTGTGAGGAACTTTGCCTCGTCCATGGTTTTCATAACTGGAGAAAAATCCGGATAAAAACCTTCTTTGCGGAGTTCTTCAAGATCTAAAGTATCTTCAACCCTGATGAATAATTCCTGGCGCTTGAATCTTGATTCTGGAAGCTCTTTACATATTATGAGTATATCTATATCAGAGTCCTTCCTGAAATCCCCGCGAGCCACAGAGCCATAAACCACAAACGAGATCAATTCATCCCCTAATGATTCTCTCAATCTGGAGAGAAGGTCATCGAGAACTTCTTTATACGGGGATGGGATTGGAGTCATATGTAGTTATTAATTATAATGAGTAGATATAGCTTTAGCTGTGCATAAATCTATTTTTAGAATGAAATCTTCTGAAAAAGACCGAATTCATGCCTCACCGAGAACAGCCGCACCGACCCCTGCGCTTCTTCGATCCTGGACTTAAGGTTCTCGACTGCGCCGCTCCTGAGAGGCTCACCCGCGCTGTGTTGCGCAGATGGAGGATGACATCGGAGATGGGATTATAGTGGCCGATGGTTGTCATTTAAGTTGTCGTTCAGGTTGTCGTTCTTAAGAGGCTGCCAGATCCCGGAAACGTAACAAAATGAAAGGATGCAAAAGCGCCGGGACGGTGAGTATCATTTCAGGATCCTTTTCAGGCCAAAAGGGGTTACAAAGGTGGTGACCATGCACATCGTAACCAGCATTGCATATATGCTCATGTCTATTAATCCGGATTTCAATCCTATTCCTGAGATCATAAGCCCCATCAAACCTCTTGCGTTCAACCCTATTCCCGCAGCGGCTGCATCCCTCGGTTTCATGTCTGCAAGCACACCTCCTATGAACGCACCGATGCTCTTTCCTGCTACTGCAAAAACGATAGCGGTCAGAAGAAATATTCCCTGATGGATATTCCGGGATGAGAACGGGCTGGCAGGGTCAAAGACAAGAGATATGTCAAGCAGCAGTCCCAGATATGCAAACAAGATAGGTGAGAAAAAGCCGAAGGTGATCGAGGACACCACATTGTGTAGATTGGAAAATGCCTTCTCGCCAATGGTTGATTTCTTTATGAGGATTCCTGCATAAAAGATCCCTATTATGAACGTGATTTCCAGTGATCTTCCCAGAAAACCTATAAAAATCCCGAAGAGGAGGACAATAAAGAACTGGGATTCCATGGTTAATTTGCCGATAAAGGATTTTATGTAATATACAGGCAGCTCTTTTTTCATCTTCAGGAATTTGTTCATATAATATATTATTAAAAAGAACAATAAAACTTTAATAATAAATGTCACAAGAGACAGGGCATCCAGGCTTTTTGGATTACCTTCGGCAAAGGAAAGCACCATTGCAAGGAAAAACATGCTCAAGATATCATCGATCACAGCTGATGTTACAATTATTTTACCTGTTGTGGTGTTCATTTTTCCTAGATCCATCAAAATCCGAACACCCACAGGCAGTGCTGTGAGTGAGAAAACCACGGCAATGAAGAAGGTGCTCATAAGATCCAGGTTGAAAATCAATCCTAAAGCGATACCTGCAACAATTGCGAAGTTATTCCCCAGCAAAGCGATAAAGATCGCAGGACGTGAATGCTCCTTGAAGTTTGACAGATGTATCTGCATTCCAGCAAAAAACAGCAGGAAGAAAATGCCCAGTTCAGCCAGGATATCTATGCCTTTTACATCGGGACTCATCAAATTGAGAATGGAAGGACCAAGCACCACCCCTGCAATCATCTCGCCGATGATCGGAGGCTGTCGAATTCGCGAGAAGATCTCACCCGAGATTTTTGCAAAAACCAATATTATGAGAAGCGGGATAATAATCTCCATTTTATATAATAATATAGTTAAAATGGTATTAACTTATCGCAGCCTCCCCACTCCATGCCAGGTTACCTGGTTATAGTGAAGTTCGAAAATAACCGTAATATCTATAAGAAAAAAGTCACTGATGAACACAGATGAATGCAGTTTTGTTGACACGGGAATATTGAATATAATTGGATACATTTTTTTCGTGACCTCCGATTTCACTTCTTGCGCCATGATGCGGAGGCAGGCAGTTGAGATGGGGAAAAAGCTACAGTCATTTTTCAGGAAACGAGCCACAGAGACTCAGAGGCGCAGAGACCTTAACTACGAAAATCATTATCTTTCCCGATAGTTCTTTTTCTCCGTGTTCTCTGTGACTCTGTGGCAAGTTTAAGACTGTTAGAAATTACGGAAATTTGCTAATCCTGCTATAGAAGCCCGTTCTTCAGTTTATTAGAACATTTCTCAAATTCTTTTCACGATTCTTTTTCTTGTTCGACATCCTCTCGATAACCGCCATGTTCGGGGATTTTGGATTCTCCACTATATACCCCCCATTGAGAGCGCCGTGATAAATCTTCCTGCCAATATCGCTTCTTATTATCACTGTGGTCCAGCCTGGAGGAGACCCTGCATTTCCTACCGAGATATCGGCATACATAGAGGCAAAATCCATGCAGAAGCGGCAGTTATACCGCACGAACATATCTATCTCGTCGTGCTCAACTGTGATTTTGCTGCCGTTCGAAAAGTTGATCTCAAGCCCGGATCTGGTTATCTTGAACTTCTTTGCATCCTGCAGGTCCATCTTTTTTCTAAGGTGTTTTGTCAGTTCGTCATTGAACTGCTCCATACAGAAAAGCCCGATCGTGAAATCAATAGAATCTGCTGGTTCAAGTACTGCTCCTTCCAAATCAGGCAGCTGCATATTCCTGAGGGCAAGAACCTGGCATGGAGTTCCCACGAGTCCAAGCCTTGCTCTATGTTGAAATCCGTTGGAATTGCGGTTCATGGTGAAAGGTAAAAGAGCCTGGTAAGTTGGGGAAGGAGAGTATCGTACCCCTGCTGAAGAGACCAGCTCTTCATAGGTTGTGGCAACCATGGGAACAGGTTTCAGGTCTTTAACTCCAGACACTACAGCTCCATTGATGAGCCCTTTATCCAGAGCGTACCAGAGAAGGCTTGTTGTGACACCTCCATCCTGGCAGACTTTCAGTATGCCTTTATCTGTACTCTGAGCAGATTGGACGAGAGCATGCCTGTTGAGAATGTCCCATTCATTCTGGAGCTTCGAGGAAATCTCACCTGCCCTTGGGCAAACAATGGTGCACAACTGGCAGCTTGCGCACTCCTGTTTCATGACCGGGCGTTCATCAAAGACTATGTTCTCAAGACGGCACATGACAGTGCATATGCTGCAGCCTGTGCACAGCCCCTTGTCAAGTATGTCAGACTTTAATTTTCCAAACCCTGCGGGGTAGTAATCCAGCATCTTTACCTCCATTTTTCAAAAGTTAATGTTTAAACATTATATATTATTACAACATATGACAGGTTATTTATACTTTGTGATAGTCTCGGCTTTGAAATATTATAATAATCACCGATAAAAACCCGTAATTCAGAGGATAATATGTTGTTAAAAACCAGGTCAGGAGAGTCGCCAAGAATAAGCGCAAGTACATACGTTTGCGAATCCGCAGTGATAACAGGAGACGTGATCATAGGAGAGAAGGTATTCATAGCCCCGCATGCCAGCATCCGCGCTGACGAACCCGGATCTCAAATTATTATCGGGAACTGTTTTATCGGGTTTAACTCCGTGGTATTTGACTGCTCCATAGGAGATGGGTGTTTCGTCTCGCACAGGGCGCTGGTCAGAGGCGTAAAGATCTCCTCCAGAAAAGCTGTAGAGGATGGCGCCGTGGTGGTCGGGCAAATCCAGGCAGACAGGCTGGAAGAGGTTGGTGCTGAACAAATAGAATTCGCGTCTTCTGTAGTGAGCACCAATATCATGCTCGCAGATTCGTATCAATTGATCAGAAAGCAGGGAAGGCATAACCTTTATAGCGGACTTATTCTCCGAGTCGGACAATTATAAATATATTTATTCCAATTTTGACCTTTATCCCTCATATGGGGAAATTCTTACATTCTGGCACTTTTATCAATCAGCTTTTGGATGATTTTTTCAATTAAGCAGGAACAAATAGAGCAATATTTTCCATACTTACTGGACTCATCCCTCTCCATTTAAACGATCCTTTGCTATTCAGTATGTTCACGATAGCAGACATCAATAAAATCAGCTCTGCTGACTTCAACACCAGGCTTACATTTGGCTCAGTTACTCTTGTTACACCTCTTTCAACAATTCTAACCACACGTTTTTGTCTATTTGAAGTTTCAACCATCTGAATCAGATCATCCAGGTCATACCCTTTTTGTTCGCTATTCCAGAGGATAAGCTTGCCTAAATCTCGAAGCAGATTTCTGACATCCACACCATCTGCAAAAATATGCTCTCTGGATGCAATAATTCTGCCAAATTCACTATCTTCACGAACCAGTTTCCCTACCTTATTTATTAAATCGAGGTGTTTGAGCAAACGAGAAAGGCATATCTTGCCTGGCTTACTCGCCGTATGTGGATATCTACCCAAGAGGACGACCTTATGGTCTGCAAAAGCAAGACCTGCAGCTACTCGGCTAACAGTGTGAGCATTTCCTGCACAGAATTTGAATTGTTCACCCAGTACACTTTTAGCGTGATTGACGATTTCTATGATATTCATTGCCTCGCTATCAGTAGAACGGCAATTGCAGGAAAATATCGGGATAAGATACGGAGAAACTGCTCTCACATCTGAAAAACCAAGAGTATAGTAGCGTCCGTGAATTTTAGCAAAAAAACCCTTCCTTCGGCTGTCTATTCCCATGGAATCAATGATAATAAGGGGAGTTTTATGACCTGTTAGGTCTTCATAGACCTTCCAGAGATGTCTAATTTCGAGATCTAATGTTGCATCGCTCAAATGGCGTTGAATGAAATACTGAAGACCTTGAAATGAAGGAGAATCTGAATATCTCAGATTTCGCCCAAGAAATCCAATAGCATCGTATAGTTTTGTTCTGAAAGTCAACTCATCGTATTCCATCTCGAACATACCGTCTGTCATTTTCCCAAAAATTTCCTGATGGCTATGGAACCATGCTGGGTTGTGGTCTGCTACTATCCCCGCCACTTGATTCTGAACTTGTTGAAAAGGTATTTTGTTGTAAGGTTGATAATCAGATTCGTCTTTTTCATCAAGAGGGGATGTTTGAAAGGTTTCTTTTTCAAAATTGATGGGGTATGTGCCTTCAATCAATTTTTCAATATCCTCTTGTGTCACCCTCCAATCGGTATCAGAAAGTTCAACAGATTCAATTACCTTGCCGATATCTTGATACAGGAATGATTTTGGAAGGGTTATTTTTCCGTTCTGGATGTAGTGTATCAGCTTTCTTGTGATAGCAGCTTTCAAACACTCACACGGCTCTTTCATATTTTGAATATGCCTGTTATCGGTCAGTTTCTTTCTTTCTTCCTCACTGAGATATGACCACTGGCGTTTACCTCTGCATAAATCCAGCAGAACTTGTGCTGTTGTATGATGCGGTATGATCTCTTCTTCAGAGAAGTTATTTGTAAGTCCTTCAAGGTGTCCGTATATTTTCTCGTAATCTTTCTGATGTTGTTTGATGAGCTCCAATGCTGCTTCCGCAGATTCAGGTTTTCCACAATCTATGAGTTTTTTCAATTTGGAAAGATTCTCTTCGGTTGGATTTACCGATGCTTCCTCCATCATTCCGTAACACTCATTTATCCATTGAGTGCGTATTTTGTTCTCCATTTTTTGTCGGTTGTCGTTCATGTACCTCTCCGCCCAACCCGTTTTGTGGATTAACTCGCTTATGAATATGTCTTTAAGACGCACGATAAAATCAGCTTGTACCTCGAATATAAGGCGTGCATGGGATGAAAATGATTTATCGGCTTTGATTCTGCTCAACTGATTCCTGATTACTTTTGATCTCAGTCGAATGTTCGGAAAATATTTTAACGGCTCAATATTCAGATATGTCCGTTGAAAATATGTCTCAGCCTCTTGTAATCTCAATGCAATGGCGTTAATATCAATGCCACAAAAAGTTTTTAAATCGGTATATGTGAATATGTTTGATAATGTAGCGTGAGCATCCACTAAATTATATGTGTCCGAAACTTCAATTTCTTGAGTGACAAACCAATGAAGCTCTTGAGGAGCACCGTGAGTTAATGTTTCTGACAAATTGTTAATAATGCGAAAGAGAGTTGATTGAGGAATAGGAACTTCTCCTTGTCTTATTCGTTTGTTGTTTATATCTCGAACTATGACTTGTTTGGCACATGTTATGTTTTCTTTCAGACGTTGATTTACTATCGCTATGTCCTCAAGGGTCACAGAAAATGAACGCTGACCAATGTATTTTAGCTCAGCAAAAAGAGGATCAGTTTTGGACCATTTCTCAACGTTTCGCTTCAATGTTCTCCTATTGAACCCTAAAGCTCTAGCGATGTTGTCAAGGTCTTTTCCAGTATAACCACCAAAACGTTGCTGATATTCAAAGGTGAAGATTCCCACTTAAAATTGACCCACTTTTCCCATCGAAAATTGACCCACCTAAATAACTAAAATACTCCTGATTAATTGCAGGAGGTTTTGAGGTGATCTCAATGGAAGATTGGATAACAATAAGAAACTTGAAGAAGCGAAATCCCAGAATGGGAACAAG